>NZ_ASJR01000005.1 GCF_000474745.1 Chitinivibrio alkaliphilus ACht1
GTTTTTTTGTATTATTTTTCTGAGCGCCCAAGGGTTACCACAACCGCCTCTCTTTCCACGGCAATATTTTTAACCGTCCGTGCGGTGAGGTATCGTTGCGCGCGTCTAGTCTCTGCGGTATACAGAAGATATCGATTTTCCACAGCTCTATCTATAATAGGGTTGATCACTGAGGATATAATGCTCCCCGTAGGATTTTCTTCATGATGAGAAACCAAAGACACCCGCTCTTTCTCCCAATAGACACTGTTTTTGCTAACTACAAAACGCCCCTGCAGGTCAAGACGTATGGAGCGGGTAAAGGGTACACGAAAAAATGTCCCGTGAGCAGTGCAGAAAAGATGGATCACAAGTTGTTCTTCAAACAGAGATACTTCAGCATCATCTAACAGGAGTTTTCCACGAATCGGCCCCTGATCTATTGATACCGGAAAATACTTCGCCAGCTCAGAGCGTATTTCATCACGGGGTATATGCATGGTATGCGCACAGCCACCCCACAATAGAAGAGCAAATGAAATAACAAGGACAACGCCAAAACGTACCACGGCCTTACATCCCTTTGCTTTGAAGCCGAAACAAACGGGGGCGATTATAGCGCTGAATGAGTATACACGGAACATTGGCACACAGAGCATACATCACATGAACCGGCCATACCAGAGGTGGATTAAATAAAAAAAGAGAGGCACACAGGAGAGAACAATCCAATGTACCAATTCACCTCGGCACGTCTCTCGCAACAGTACTGGCACTGTTTCACGATTCCACACAACCCCCTTTTTTGCAATCCCTCCAGGAAACCATACCGCTCCATCGGGGATACGATCTTTCCAGCGCTTTACCCGAAGCAGGCGATATAAGTTGGCTTCCCCGCGAAGAGGAGCAAAAAGTCTCCAGTCTATGGAAATACGTGCAGCGGGTAAAAGGGTGCCGCCAAAGGCAATGATAAGATGGAGACAAAGCCATCCTGCGATATTTCCAGCCACTAACCACGGCCATGGGGGAACAAAAAGCGGGATACTCACAGAGATATCTCCCGCCCCCGCCAAGAAACCCGTTTGAGAATTTTGATTCGCACTGTAGATACGGCAAATACGGTAATAAAAAAGAGACCGTGCAAGGGCAAAACGAGGATGTTATACCACGAGAAAGAACCTGTGCGAAACATGACACATAAAAGCTGAATAGGAAACAGAAGAAGAAGAGCCGTAGAAATATGAGGAGCGCTCTGGAGGAAAAACTGAGGAGCCCATGTAAAGAGAAGGGCGGAAACCCAGAGAACAGACAGCAGTAAAAATAGTGGTTTTGTACTATCTGCACCACTGGCAAAACCTTTCACCCACCCATCCCAGAGTTCTTTGACACCCTGAGGGTACATACGAAAAGCCAGTGCCCCTGCACCAACAAAAAGCTCTTGGTTCCCCCCTTCATCTTGCAGGATTCGCCCCAAGGAAAAATTCTCTAAGACGCAGTTTTTTACCCGCTCATGCCCTCCCAAGGAATCATAGGTGGTTCTATGAAGTGCCATGCATGGACCGAAACTTCCCGAAGGAGATGCGGAAAAAAGAGAAAAACCACCGGAGCCAGCAAGTTGCAACAAATTAAATATGAGAGAGAGTTGTTCATACGGCTTCACAACCCGGTGCCATGGCTGAACAGATCGAATGGTTCCGCGAGGAATATTCGTGGCAAAGAGACGACGCAGAAAGGAGGGCTGCGGCACTAGATCCGCATCCAGAAAAACAAGATATGTGCCGTGGGCATGACGTGCACCATACTGAAGTGCATAGGTTTTACCCGTCCAACCAGCGGGCTTATCCGCCACCGATACAACCGATGCCCCATAGGAACGAGCCACCTCTGCGGTAGCATCGTCTGAGGAATCATCAACCACAATAAGCTCCCGAAAGGAGATATCCTGTTGTTGTATCCCTGAAAGTAAAGAGGGAAGACGCTCTGCCTCATTTCGAGCAGGAATAATAATTGAACAATCAATTCTGCCTCCGAGTTCCGCATCATCACCCTGGGGAAGAAGGCGAATACGGCCAAGAACCAGAACACCAGCCACAGCCCCAAGACAGAGAATAATCGTGAGTACCCCCAAGAGCATCCTTACACCTCCTTAATAGAGAGGGAGTTCACGAGTAATCTGCCGTGCCGCCTGGATACCCGAAAGAACCGCCATGGGCATTCCTCCTCCTGGGTTCACACTGCCCCCGACAAACCAGAGATTTTCTAAATCTTTGCTCTTTTTGGGAATCTTCAGGGCAAAATTACGCCGATGTATCGTGTCGGTACCATAAATAGCACCGCGGTTTGAATAGTACCGCTTCTGGATATCCCACGGACACCACTGATCACGTACCACAATATGACGACGCAGGTTCGGACATGCCAGCCGTTCTAATTTATTAATACAGACCTCTGCAAGAGTATCATACTCTTCCCGGGAAAGCGGGGTTTCAGGATCAAGAGGTGGTATATGAGGAAGTATTTTAATATTCTCACATCCTGCGGGGGCCTGAGAAGCATCCGTTCGCGTTGAAGCAACAACATACAGAGTTGGATCATCGGGAAGAATCTTCTTTCGGAATACCCGTTTAAAATGATCTATCTGATCGTGGGCATAGATAAAGTTATGATGGGCAAGGTTAGGGTAGGTCATGTCTACACCGAGGTGAATCACAATACCGGAGCAGGCAGGGGGAAACCGTTCTTCAAGTCGAGCGATTCTCTTTTCAGAAACCGAAGTAAGAGTACGAAGGGCAGGTAAAACCTCCATATTGCACACAACCACTGATGCGAAAACATCTTTCCCATCAACAGATACCCCCGTCGCCTTCGTTCCATCTGTGCATATGTGCCGCACCTCCTGTCCCGTATGCAAACGTACTCCCACCTCTCGCGCAAGTCGCTCCAGAGCACGAGAAAGAGAAAATAATCCGCCCTGTACATACCATAGGCCCTTTTCAAACTGAACTCCGCTCAAGAGATTCATAAATCCCGGAGCATCCAAAGCAGAGGCTCCCACATATTTTATGAAATAATCGAAGGCATCACGTACCGGGGTGTTACCAAAATAAGCCGTGTTCGTTCGGTGCATGGTGCGAAAGATATCCAGTCGTCTTAGGAGATCTCCCAAAGGGGTCGCACGAAACATTCCGGTAAAAGTATCAACTCCCTTTGAAAAATACCCCCTCTGACAAATCTCATACTGCTCTTCGCAGTAGGCGAAATACGCATCCAGCTTTTTCCCCATTCCGGGAAAGAGCGCGTCTATCTCAGTGCGTGTTTTCTCTTTCGACGCTGAAAAATCAAAGACCGTACCATCTTCAAAGAAGTTACGCCAATGGGTTGAAAGCTCAAAGATAGTGCAGTAGTCATCAAAATTTTTTCCTGCCTCTGTAAAGAGCGTACGAAATATATCCGGCAAGGTCAGAATAGACGGTCCAAGATCAAATTGAAACCCTTCCATAGATGCTGTGTTGAGCTTCCCACCCACGTGATCATTTTTTTCATAAAGGTCTACGGTGTAGCCCCGATTTGCCAAGGAAATTGCTGCTGACAGCCCCCCCAGCCCTCCGCCGATAACAACGGCTGTCTGTTTATTGTTCATACCCATCCTGTGCTTTCTTTCGCCCCAGACGGGCAAGACCGTCTTGAGGATTAATATCTTTGGCGCGATCATACCACGCCATTGCCTGTGCTACATTTCCCTCAGCGCGATATATCTCACCGAGAAAAGCCCGCCCCGTACTATGTCCCCACTGCGGGGCAGCACGGCCAGTCTGCTCTTCTTCCATAAATAAGGAGTCGCTCCGCAGAAGATACTCCCGCCCTGCCGAAAAACCACCGCCGAGAAACCCCGGCATATGGTAATAACTCACCCCAAGCAGGTAGAGCGTTCGTGGGTTAGTTGAGTCAGCCGCAAAGGCTTCATCCAGCCCATTCTGTATCCTTCGTCCCAAAAAGGGTGCGCGAGTTGGATGGAGCGTCACATAAACCCCGAGAATCGTCGCTTCAAGCGCCTCTACTTCGCCGGAAAAACGTCGTGGCTTTCGAATTGCCGCGAGGTCCGCTTGTACGGAGTCAATAAGAGCAAGCCCACGCCGCGTATCTCGATGGTGGTCATACCCGTATAAATAATAGTTTATCCAATGAAACCCCGTTACTGCCCGCCAATACCGGCCTGAATCAGTGTTCTGTGAGAAAGCGTCATAGGCCTCTGCAAAGGCGTCGCTATCCCACTCCGCATAGGCGTGTTGAAATAGATTCTGCCCTGTTTCCACAGCTCCCACAGAGACCGATATATTAAGGAAAGCAAGAAAAAAGAGCCTCAACCCAACTCCTTTTGTGAATTATCGCTTCCTGTAATATAGTTTTATATACATGATCCACAGCGTAATTTTTCTCGCTTTGTACAGAAAGATACAGGAATCTTACCAATGAAAACAGAGAATAGAGATATTGCAACACGCGTGCACGTACTCACCCAAATTAAATCAGCCCTCATGGAAGGGGAGTCTGCCCTCGTGGCAGCTCTGAAAGAAGATTTGGGAAAACCATGGCATGAAGCATGGCCCAGTGAAATTGGTATTGTCTATTCGGAAATAGATCATATTATAAAGCATCTTGCCGCGTGGATGCGTCCGAAAAAAATGCCTTTCTGTCCCCTTTTTTTTCCGGGCAGATCCTTCACGGAACGCCATCCCTTTGGAACAGTGCTCATTATTTCACCCTGGAATTATCCCGCAGGACTTATTCTTTCTCCCCTCATTGGGGCCATTGCCGCAGGCAACCGGGTAATCCTCAAACCATCAGAACGTGCCCCCAAAACCGAACAAGTCCTCTCAGAACTGTTTTCTCAAAAATGGTGCCGTCCGTATATTGAGCTTTGCACGGGAAGCACAGAAGAGGTGCGCAAACGTATAAAAATAGAGGCTGATATGGTCTGTTTTACCGGTTCAACAGCCACAGGACGGGTGGTAATGGCCGATGCAGCACAACGTCCAATCCCTGTTTTACTTGAGCTGGGTGGAGCAAACCCTGCCTTGGTGTTTTCTCACGCAGACCTAAAAGCTGCCGCAGAGCGTATTGCTTGGGGGAAATTTTTCAATAGCGGCCAAACGTGCGTAGCCCCAAATCACTGCTATATCTCTGCAGATGTTGCCGAAGAGTTTACCCACCTACTACAACAAACAATCACGGAGTTCTATGGGGATGCTCCACAAGAATCCCCCCATTACGGGCGCATGATCGACTCCCGAGCCGTGGAAGAAGTCCAAAAGCGAATCCAGGGTGCGGAGATTATTTGTGGAGGAGATTTCTCTCCCTCTCAGAAGTATATTGCACCAACCCTGCTACGCTGTGACAAGGAGAGCCCCCTTGTGCAAGAAGAAATTTTTGCCCCCATACTCCCCCTTATTTCTGTGGAAAATATCGAAAACCACGTAGAGGAGCTTCTTGCACAGAACGACTCCCTTGCCCTCTACGGCTTTGGCGATACAAAGAAAACGAAAGCACGTCTTTCTGCAATTAATACGGGCTCCCTTGTTATTAATGGAACCCTCCATCGCATGGCCTCACCACGCATCCCCTTTGGTGGTGTCGGAAAAAGTGGTTTTGGCCGGTATCACGGTAAGGCCGGCTTTTTAGCCTTTTCCTATGAAAAGACCCTTGTTCTGAAACATAAAACGAGGGAGATATCCGGGATATACCCGCCCTATACGATGAGTAAAAAGATACTGAAATGGATCGGAAAATATATGTAGTTAGGAGTGATAATGGCACCTCGAATTGGTATTGTCGGCGCTGGCCCCGGAGGGCTCACCTCCGCCATGATTTTGGCACACAGAGGATATGATGTTGATGTCTTTGAAAAAGAAGCAACCCTTGGCGGTCGAAATGCGTCTTTACAATTGGGCGACTACACCTTCGATGTGGGCCCTACCTTTCTCATGATGACCTTTATTTTACGGGAGGTCTTTGAGCACGCGGGAAAGAATCTGGATGATTACTGTACGGTTATCCCCCTTGACCCAATGTACCGCCTTGATTTTGGTGAAATTTCCCTTGAACCGAGTGCGCATCATGAAAAGATGCGCGCTCAAATCGCACGCCTCTTTCCCGGAGAAGAGGAGGGCTTTGACCGATTACTGAAACGGGAAAAAAGCCGCTATGAATATATGTACCCCTGTTTACAGCGCCCATACAGCACTGCTGGCTCAATGCTTTCCAAAACGCTATTACGGGCAGTACCGCATCTCTCCATGGGAAAATCACTCTATGGCGTGCTCTCCGATTACTTTCAGAGTGAAGAGTTGAAAACAGCCTTCACCTTTCAGGCAAAATATATCGGTATGTCTCCTTGGCAATGCCCCGGCCTCTACACAATGATCCCCTACGTGGAACACGCCTTCGGCATTGACCACGTCACGGGTGGCCTCAGTGCTATCTCAGAGGCAATGGCACAGGTAACCCGTGAACACGGTGGAAAAATCTACCTCTCCACACCGGTAAAACAGATTGAGACAGACAGCAAAAAACGAGCACGGGGTGTTATTTTGGAATCGGGAGAACGACACTCCTACGATGCGGTAATTGTTAATGCAGACTTCGGCTACGCGGCAACCAACCTCTTTGCACCGGGAGTGATTCGCAAGTGGCAGAAAAAGACCCTTGATAAGAAAAAATATTCCTGCTCAACCTTTATGCTCTATCTTGGTCTGGATACACTCTATGACGAACCCCACCACCAAATTGTCTTTGCGGAAGACTACAAGGCAAACATCGGCGATATAGTGTCGGAGAAACGCCTCTCCGATGACATGTCAATTTATATTCGAAATGCCAGCAAAACAGATCCAACCCTAGCTCCCAAAGGTCATTCGGCGCTGTACATTCTGGTGCCGGTCAGTAATACCCGCGCGCCCTTCTCATGGGATGAAAAACGGACCCGGGAATACCGGAGAAAAATCCTTGATCGTATCATTGCGCGAACAGGCATGAAAGATCTTGAGTCACATATTGTGGAAGAAAAATGCCTGACCCCTGATATGTGGGAACATGAGTTCAACCTCTTTGATGGTTCCACCTTTAATTTAGGACATAATCTTTCTCAAATGCTGTACCTGCGTCCACGAAATAAGTTTGAAGAAGTCGGGAACTGTTATTTGGTTGGCGGTGGTACCCACCCCGGCTCAGGGCTTCCCACCATTTATGAATCAGGGAAGATCTCTGCGAACCTCGTTTCCGAGGAGTATCCTCTCTCCTAAAGCCCCATTCGGGAGTTCCTCCGGCATGGAGAACTCCCTTTTTCGCACATATTATTCAGAGAAAGAGCATCCCCAAAACCGCGAGGTATGAACATCCTCTTCTAAAGCCGCTGCTTCATGGGCAAGTTGCGCGAGCTGTGAGGGGGAGTAAGAAACTGCCCGGTCTACCCACGACGCACACACACAAGTAGCACCGCAGGTGCCGCAAGTCGTTGGTTTTGCCAGATAGGACTCTAAAAAACCGTTCAAACGCGTGTTATCAATGTAAATATAGCTGGAGTCGCGATCGTAGGCGTGTGGAATAAGGGATTCACCGAACCGCTTCATACGCAATAAACTTTTCATGGGAACCTTGCCCGGTTTAAACATGGTACGAATCATCTTCAGTCGTTGCCGCAGTTCTGTGCCCTGCTCTTTTTTTATGGCAGCCACCGGCCCCACCAACTCATAGAGATTACCTGTAAAAGAACGACGGGCATACGCTTCCACCCGCTTGATAAGGAGATCTTTTGGACAGCTTCGCTCAAGAATCTTGAAGGAGTTAATCCCAATAGATTCGTAGATATGTACATCTTCTGGACGTATCCATACAGCGCGAAGAAAATTTCTCGGGTCGGAAAAACGCTTTTGCGCACAATTAAGAATACAGTAATCAATACACATCCCTTTCAAGGGGTGCCCCTTGCGAGATGAGTCGCTGAGAAGATTCATATGAGTTGGCTCATAGGCACAGTACGGCAGACAGGAAGAATTCACAATAAGCTGCAGATCTGTTTGTACGGAACGCCGGATGTCTTCAAGAAGTCTCAAATCTCTGTTGCAGGAAATGGCACTCAAACAAAGGGCATCACCCCCAAGATCTTCCCATTGCCGTGCCTTTTCGGGAGAATCAATCATGGCAAAGGCACTCACTCGTATGGAAAAATGCGGGTACTGCTTCTTGATAAGCCGCGTAAGAAACGGGGATGTTACGGTGAGACTGTCAACCCCCATGTGGCTTAATCGGTCTAGAAGTTTTCGTATAATGCGGTGTCCGCGACGGGTCTGTTCAATACCGCCAAGACTTGCTCCGTTCAAAAGATAGTTGAAGGCGATTCCCTGGGCATGGCATTTTTGCACCGTTTTCGCCAGAGAGCGGAAGGATACTTGGCGTAAGGTATAGGAGGAACGTCCTCCCCCAAGGGGGTCTTCCCCGGCTTTACCGTACACTTCATATATTTCAGAATAGGGAGCCAGCCCTTCAATAAGTCCCGGCTCGAAGGTATATGCGACACTCAACTTCATAAATTATACTTCCTTTCTGGCCCTGCCTCTTCAGAAGAGCTCATAGAGGCAATACACAGCCCACCAAACAGTATGGCCGCAGAGAATAGTAAGGACCAGGTCATAACCACAGCAACCCCGGCAAAGATCCCGTAAAAAACTTCCGCTTCGCCGGAGCTGCTGATAATCCGGGCTCCCAGAAAATGAAAGACATGCCATAATACTGCAAGAGCAAAGGAGACAAGGGCAAGAATACGCCAGGAAAGGCCTTCACCATAACTCATAAGATACAGAGATGCCAAGGTAAGAAAGAGTACCATGGTCGTCACCCAATAGGACTGTACCCCCTCCAGAATTGGCGGAAGCGAGTCAACAGGAAGGAAGGAGTTGAGGACCATAGAGATCAGACTGAAAAGAACCACAAGAAATGCCACGAGATAGTGTACGGTAAAGGTGAATAGATGTCGAACCCATGGAGAGTGTGCAGGTTCATCAACCTGCATCATTACACGCAAGCCGTGTATAAGCGTAGAGAACAGAGAATTTGGCGCCCAGATAAGAATAACAATACCGAATATGCCGAGATTCCGCCACGAGCGACTACGGATAATCTCGTATATACGCTCCTGTACAAACTCTGATGCCGCCGGGGGGACCATTTCTACCAATTGTGAAATAAACACATTCTGCAACTCTACATTGCGTGACAGAAGCATACTTACCCCCCAGAGCAAAACCATAACAATGGGAATAAAGGTCAGAAGAAACGAGAAAGCCATGGCCTTAGCGTAGAAATTACCCCGCCGACGAATGTAGGTACGACACAACTGCCAAAACGTACTCAGGACAGAAAGTACAACCTGTCCAGGAGCCCTCTTACCCCACATGGATATATGTTCCAGCTCGTTTTTCTATAGCTGCGGCCTGCTTTTTGTCGGCACGAACTTCATGGATGGTCTCTCCCAAATCGTGCTTTAATTGCTGGACAGACTCCTTATCCAGGGCTGATACAAAGGAAGCTTGGGGAAATTCACACTCAATCTGTCGTAACTGCAAAGGATCATCCACACGATCAATCTTATTGAAGATAATCTTTGCTGGTTTATGCCCAGCAGAGAGATCACCCAAAACATCCCGCACCGTATCGAGCTGGTGTGAGAACCATTTACTGGAAGCATCCATGACAATCAGAAGAAGATCTGTCTCCTGCGCCACCTCTAAGGTACTACGAAAGGAGGCCACCAAATGGTGGGGAAGCTTTCGCAAAAAACCAACGGTATCGGAAATAACAACCTCACCTACAGAGGGGATATACCCTTTTTTGGAGGCCGTATCAAGGGTTGCAAACAGTTCGTCCCGCACGAGCACATCAGCCCCACACAGAGCATTCAGGAGGGTTGACTTACCCACATTGGTATACCCCACAAGGGAGATGCGGAAGGTATCAGAACGGCCCCGGCGTTGCACTTCACGACTTTTCTTAATTTTCTTAAGCGATTTTTTCAGCTGAGCAATCTTTTTTTGCACTAACCGTTTATCTGTCTCCAACTGTGTTTCACCGGGACCTCGCGTACCAATACCCCCGCTTTGACGAGACAAGTGAGACCACATGCGGGTCAAACGCGGGTACATGAGATTGAGCTGGGCCAATTCCACCTGAATTTTTGCTTCATTCGTACGGGCATGAAGGGCAAAGATATCCAAAATAAGCTGACTTCTATCAATGACCTTCCCGCAGATGATAGCCTCGATATTTTGTATTTGACTTGGCTTGAGCTCAGCATCTATCACCAGACATTTACTATTTGTTTCTTTCATGCGCCGAGAAATCTCATCTAATTTACCTGCACCAAACCACGTAGAAAAACGTGGTTTATCACGTTTTTGCACAAAGATATCTGCAACCTCAGCTCCGGCGGTTGCGATAAGGGTTTCCATCTCTGCTAAATCTTCTTCAAAGAGCTCTTCATCCATCTTTCGTGGCATGTAGAGAGCTGCCAAGATTACTGATTCTGAAAGCGACTGCTCTCGTTCAATATCAAACATTATATCACTCCGGTAGTACGATAAGGGTTCCCGCCTCTTTCTGAGATGCGGTCTGTGTAAGCACCTCATATCCGTCGTCGGTCACGAGAAGTGTGTGCTCAAACTGTGCTGAAAGACTGCCGTCCTTGGTGTACACCGTCCACCCATCAGTGCGATCAGTATACACGGCATACCCCCCCATGTTTACCATGGGTTCTATGGTGAAGGTCATGCCCGGCTCAAGAATTGTGCCCCGCCCTTCGCGATTTTTATGGTGGAGTACGGTCATATTCTCATGAAAGCGACTACCGATCCCGTGCCCGGTATAACTCCGCACAACAGAATAGCCTGCCTGTCGTACAAAGGGGTCTATCTCATCTCCTACAATGGAGAGTGGTCTCCCCGGTGCAATCGCGCCAATAGCTCGCATAGTTGCTTCCGCTGTTACCCGTACGAGCTCTTTTACCGGTGGCGAAACGGCACCGATAAGAAATGTTTCTGATTGATCTCCAAAATATCCGTCCACCACAGTGGTAATATCCACATTTACGATATCTCCGTCACGCAGAATATCTTCCGAGGACGGGATGCCATGACAGACCACGTTGTTTATGGAGGTACAGAGAGACTTGGGAAATCCGTGATATCCGAGGGTTGCCGGACGATGCCCATGGTCTAGGGTGTATTCATGGGCGAGGCTGTTTATTTTTTCTGTGGAAATGCCTGGGACAATAAAGGGACGAAGGTAATCCATTAAAGAAGCGTTAAACGCCCCTGCAGCCCGCATCTTCTCAATCTCATCGGCACTTTTTATCAAGGGGTTTTTCTGCACCCCCCTGTTCTGCTCTTTATCTTGTCTCAGATGACATTTCTTATATTTCTTTCCCGAACCGCACCAGCATGGTTCATTCCGTCCTATCATACAACCTCACTTCAGAGTACACGTAAAAATAGATAAATTGGCTTCATCTGCGGAAGATACGCCTCAAAAAAGTATTTTAATTCATTACCCTGGAGGAAATTCTATGCGCCGACCCTGCTTTTTTTTGAAAACCCGGAGCCAAAAACCCGAGATGATGGACCTGCCCCATAGTGATAAAGAGAAACTCTACCGTACCCTTCGTCACTTTTCTCTCATAAACCTCTTCTTCACGGGATCACGGAAGCTGCTTCGGAGAACAGTCCTTCGTGACATGGAGCAATCCCCCAAAACACATCGGGTTCTTCTTGAAATCGGATCTGGAGGGGGAGACACCGCCCGTTGGCTTATCAAAAAAAGCAGATCTATGGGGCTCTCCCTCAGTATTATCTGCTGCGAGAAAGACCCGCGTGCCGTGGAGTTTCTTCGTACGGCCTGTGCCAAAGAACCGTGTATCACCATCGTTGAAGCAGACTTTTTTGATCTTTCAGGACCGGCCTATGAAGTAGATTACGTATTTGCAAACCACCTACTACACCATCTCGCGGATGCACAGATCCCCCCCATGCTCACGCAAGCATACCAGCGCGCCCGCCGGGGAGTTGTCTTTAACGATTTGCGTCGCTCTTGTATGGCCTACGTGCTCTACTTCTTTGCCGCCTCCCTATTCTTTCGTAAGAGCTTTGCACGGAAGGACGGCCTCTTATCAATACAAAAAGGATTTACTCACGATGAAGCACAGAATATGCTCCGGGCATGCCCTGATATCCCCCTTGTCACTCGTGGTACATTCCCTTTCCGGTGTATTTGGAAAAGTAGCTTCCTGTAACCGCCTATTTGGTATTATGAAACACACCACCTATATTACTTATATCTAGTATTAAGGAGTTATTATGAAACACCTCTGCATTCTCATTTGTATTCTTCCTCTAATCGTATGGGCAGACTCCCGTACAGCCGTTGCTGTTGTTGAAGGCGGATTCGACGCTCGCGCCACGGGACACTCTTTTTCAGGTGAGTTTCCCACCCAGTCTGGCGATGCCACGCTCCGTATGGACGATAGTACTGTATCCATGACCCTTTCTGTACCTGTTACAGATATCTCCACAAATAACTCACGGCGTGATAATAATATGTATGAAATGTTTGAAACTGACGCCTACGAAAATATCACCGGAGAAGTTACGGAGGTTCCCTTGAAGACCCTGCGCGATGCCCAGAAACTCCCCCTTTCCCTTACGATTAGGGATATGACAGAAGATATTAAAGGTACCATTTCAGACTGGGAAGATGAAAATGGACAGATCTCATTTTCTCTTTCTTTCACGGTCTCTCTCGAGACCTTTGACCTTGACCCCGGCTCTCCCTTGCCGGGATTACGCGTGCACGATGATGTAGAAGTATCTCTTTCTGTATATGTGGATCCGTCATGATACTCTATATTCATGGCTTTGCCAGCTCCGGAACAGGCTATAAATCGTCTCTATTTCGAAGCCATTATGAGGGACGGGAGCCCTTTCTTTCTCCCACCCTCTCGGTGGTACCCGACTTAGCCATGCACACCTTGCGAGATCTCATCGACACCCTCAAGCCTGAACACCCCATAGGCCTTATCGGCTCTTCTCTGGGAGGGTTCTATGCACGAATTATTTCTCACGAATATGGTCTTCCAGCCGTTCTTATCAACCCCGCCTTAGCACCGCACACCCTGTTGCGACACCATGCACAGCAAGTGCGCCACTACTACGATGGAAGCCGTTTTTATGTAGAAGAATCACACCTGCAAGCACTCAGCCATATGGCACAACAAACCGGCCACGATGATTCCGCCATTTTGGTGTTTCAAAAAAAGGGTGACGAAATACTCAATTACAGGACTGTACAGAACACATTCTCACCGGAGCAACTTGTTTTGGAAGAGGGAGGAGACCATGGTTTCAGCGATATTTCCCGGCATTTTTCTCACATCGACGGTTTTTTTGCCGAAGCGTCTTCTCGCTCATGACGAATAAGACGGTGATACCGTTTCCCTGCATGGGTTTGTACTGAAAGGATGTACATCCCCGGTGAAAGTTTGTCGTCTAAAGAAAACACTCTTTCCGATATATGCAGCTCTTGGTGTTCTCCCCGCACTGAATACACCGATACTGATGAAATTTCCTCAGAAAGCCTATATCCCTGCGAAGTTATGTTCACGAGGGCGGTATTTGGCCTGTCCCTTTCTTCGGAGTACACAGAGGTAGGAAGAAAGAGCCCCTGTTCATAAATAAAGCCTTCAAGGGCTTCGGCAATTTCTGCATGTTCCTCCACAGAGGGGTGCCAATGCAAGGCATCAAGGGAGGTCGTGTAAGAGAACAGAGCGACATCTTCATGCCCTGCTTCGTGTTCGTCACGAATAAGGCGCTGGAGTGACTGGAGAATATACCGATTTGGCCAATCCTGAAACGCCATGAAGAGATAGTGTGCTGAGGGGTTTGTGTTCTTTGTACGTAGGCGATGCAAGAACGATTCAGCCCCTTTTCGAAACAGGGCGGTATCAGCGGGAGGAGCCGCGCCCTGATCGCTAAAGTCATTAATTCCAAGATGGATAATGGTGAGATCTGGATTCCATGAAGAAACATCCCAGATATCAACCTCTCTTCCCTGCTCTATATCTGCATGCACCGTGGCTTCATAGTATGCGGGAAACTCCCTTCCCGGAGAATCTCCACCGAGATTTTGCACCATACCCTTGCCTGAATAGGCAAGGATGTGCCGCTTTGCCCCGAGGCGGTCTGCCAAGATGTGCCCAAAGGATTTTCCCGTATTCGTGGTTTCCGGCACCAAGCCGCTGTCCCGTCCTGATGCCTCATTACCATAACCAGCAACAAAGGAGTCTCCAAGAATCTCAATGGAGCCGGTGCGGGACAGGGACGGCGTGAAAAGGGTCTCTCCTGCTGAAACAACTACTCCGTGAAAACGCTGATCACTCCATGCGGTTTCATTTCGTTTGATCAGTCGCAACTCATGAGCCCCCTTGGGAAGGTCACGGGCAACAACAAAGGTGTCCACCTTCTCCGTCCCACTATCTGTGGAAAGTACACCAGCAGCGGAATCGTTAATCCAGATATCATACCGCCCAAGCCCATCTTCAAGAACAACGGAAACCTTCTGCCCGGTAAACCCCACTGAAATAGCGATTCCCGGCCAACTGAAACGGGGTGCAGCAGGATCGGAAAAATCAAACCGTCCTTCGTACATAAAAGAACGGTGATCTGCAGGGAAAAAGCCTGCCGCCACAAGGGCGACACTGCTCAAAAGAAACAAGATACATTTCATGATACCTCCGAGAGCTACAGTATAAAATTGTTTCTGCTCCGAAGCAAGACTTTTTGTACCCTTTTCCCCTTAGAATGAAACCGTTGAACCAATCATAAAGGTTCTCCCCGCACCGGGAAAAATACCCCGGGGAGAACGAGAGGAGATGTACCGGGCATCCTCAATATTTTTGGCTGTACCAAAAACGCGCACCCGCCCTACCTCATAGGAAATATCACTATTCCATACATGATATCCGTCAATTTTACCTGCTCGGCCGTTGGGTGTTCCCGTGGAGAGGTTCTCATGATCCGTATATTGTGATGACACCGCAGTGAGGGAGATGCCTGCAGTTATTCCTCCGGTGGAGAACCCGAAACGTGTATTTACAGTGTGTTTCGGCGCATAGGGAAGACGGTTTCCGTCGAAGGTTACCTGCTCGTTATCACTATTAAAGAGGTCACTTCTAAATTCTGCCACAGGCACCCATGTCCAGTTTGCATCAAGACTGAAAAACGCCGGAAGATCCATAACAACCCCGGTTTCAACACCTTGATTAAGACTTTTTCCGGCGTTTGTATTTTGTGTGGCAGAGGCTCCGCCTGCTTCACTGGCGGCAATTATTTGATTATCAAAATCGTAGATAAAACCGGTCAGTTCATACCGTAGCCAATCCAGTGCGCCGCGTACCCCAAGTTCATAGTTTACACTTTCTTCTGCCTTAAGTTTTACCTCATTGCCCGCTCCATCAATTGCATCCTGCACTCGTGGTGGCGCAAACCCCCGATGAACCCCACCAAACACCTCTGCAGCATCACCAAAGGTATATCCCGCACTAATACCGGGAATAAAAACTGCATCATCACTGGTGGTTTCTATTGATACGGGGGCATACTCCTTTTGATGGTGTGTTCGTGTTTGCTGATAATACTCAAAG
This sequence comes from Chitinivibrio alkaliphilus ACht1, assembly GCF_000474745.1. Taxonomy (NCBI): domain Bacteria; kingdom Pseudomonadati; phylum Fibrobacterota; class Chitinivibrionia; order Chitinivibrionales; family Chitinivibrionaceae; genus Chitinivibrio; species Chitinivibrio alkaliphilus. Next base: position 15,719 of record NZ_ASJR01000005.1, read on the forward strand.
CGTGCCCCGGGAGTAATACGGAGGTTATCCGTAATATCTATACGGTTCATAGCAAAAACAGCCACATTATGTACTTCCCGCGTGTCGTGTTCACGCAACAACCCCTGAGTGCTTGTGAGAGGGTTTACATCGAGGGTGTCATGAACATCAATTCGGTTATTCTGCATCCGTTCATACTGTGGACGTATCCCTGCTTCAAGATAGTGTTCCATATCGCCCATGGAATGGTCAAGGGAAATACGACTGTCTACCCCGGCAACGCTGAACTCTCGAACCCGTCCGGAACGCCATCCTTCCATTTCATTTTGTCCCGTTGCGGCATTAAAGGAAAACTCCTCACGAAACCAGTCTCGATGTGCATTATTTCCATAGATAAGAGTCTGTACTTGAGCTCTATCTGAGATCCAGGCACGATGGTTTATATCCAGTCCAAACCGTTCAACCTTCATGTGATCGTGATCGGCACGATTGAGCAGAGGATTGTGGCGGTACTCCTTGTCCGTAAGACCGATATACGTGTGATTTGCAGATTGGTCATAATAACTTGCTTTCACCGAAAAGGAGTGCATTTCGTTTGGGGTGATACTGCCCCGTGCAACAATATCGTTTACCGTAAAGGGCATATCCCGCCATCCTTCTCCCTCCTTGCGAAGCATGGAGACGGATGCGGAAGTGGTATCCGTTGCGACACCAAAATCAAGTCCCACTGATCGATAGCCACGGTTTCCCGCAACAGCTGTTAGATGGCCGGAAGTACCTTTTTCGGGGCGCTTCGTTATATAGTTAATTGCACCACCGATAGTGGAAGGCCCATAGCGAAGAGAGCTACTGCCTTTCAACACTTCGATCTCTTTCATACGCTCCACGGGAGGACTATAGTAGGCCGCCGGATCTATGAAGGGCCCAAGCTGCACGGGGGCCCCATCTTCAAGAATCAAAACCTTCTTGCTCATATCAGGATTGAGCCCACGAATCCCAATGCGAGGGTAAAACCCGTACCCGTCTGTTTCTACCACATGTACCCCGGGGGTTGTTCGAAGCGCATCTTGCGTGCTTAAGGGTTGTAATTGCGCCAGGGCTTCTTCTGAGATACGTGTATAGCTACCGCCAGTAAAGGATGTTGTATCACCCCGGGTAGTGACAATATCAATCTGCGGCATCTCTTGGGGCTGTGCAGAAAGCATGGAGAGCGTCGTTAAAATGCTCCCTAATCGTTTAAGCTGTACGAATTTGTTCATCTTGGTCTCCAATTCTTTGATTGTTTATCTACATTGTCGCCTAATATACAACAGGGTTGCAGAACATGTTAGACGCAACTTACTTTTGTCGTCTTTTTATTTGATCTCATCGGATTCGGTAAAAAAACCTTCTTTGGAAAAGCGCTTTACCCTGGTGACAAAGTATTTCTTAAAAGGAACCCCTCAGTGAAAGAGACAGAGTATATCTTTATATACGCTGAAATTTATACGAGAGGAGCTGCATATGAAAGTGTCGAAAATTGTTAAACTTGTGGTAGTTTTCAAAGCGGTAAAATACATATACAACCGTTTTTTTTCTACTTCAATCCCTACTCATTACGACGATTAACCCATCAAAGAACGGGGATCTCTCCCCGCTCTGTACACAAAAAAAGAAGGTCCTGCAAGGGACCTTCTTTTATATTCTTTTCGTCAGCGTATGGTAAGGGGGGCACCCACAATTGCGTAGTTACTGACGTGTAAGATACTCCGCGGGCAACATCTCTTCCATCTCCTGTTGTAGAAGACGCACCCGTTCCATATCGCCCATTTCTTCAAGAATACCAAGAAGCATGTGATATAAATCAGCATTTTCAGGAATACGACATGCATCAATACCGGTTCGAAGAGTAGCGATAGCCGCTTCAACATCTTCTGCAGCCCGATAAATCTCAGCTTTCGTAATATAGGACATGGGGAATTTCGGCAATAACTCTATGGCCCGATCGGCGTAGTACAACGCTTCTTCAACATGTTCATCAAACCCCTGGAGAAGACGGTCTAACTCATCTTGGGCACGAACTTTTTCACCCTCTATTTGACTGATCTGCTGTCGAAGAGAGTGAACAAATTCAGCTTGCTCCGGACTCCCCTCGGCCTCAAACTGCGCAAGGCGTTCCCGCCGCATGGGAAGAAGTTGCTCCGCTTGACGAATCATTTGTCTATTCTGCTGAATCTGACGCAGCCCGGTAAGCTCATTTATGTAACGAAAATACATAAAGACATAGTGACGGACTGTTTTCTCCGCCGTCTCACTAAGCACAACAGACTCATCACCGGAGATACCACGGAACTGGTACACACTATCCATAAGATATTTTGTTCGTTCCATATCCATTTGATTTCCCCGACTCCGCCGAAGACGACGAACCATACCATGGGTCTCCATATAAGGCTCCAGCCCCATGAGATCACTCCCTTGCGTCCCAAAAGCAAAGTAAAGTGGCTTCTCCCAAGCATTCTCATCAACAATCTTCAAAAGCATCTTATTTGATACCGAAAGAAAGGGCTTCTGATCGTAGGTTGGCGGAGTAATACTAATATTTGCATTCTCCAAAAATTGAGGTCGCGGTTGTTGTTGCGGTTCAAGATCAATCCCATATTCATTCCGGGACGGAGAAAGCTGATCTATCTCGTAGTCGGAAAGGGTAATAGGAACTCGGGGCTCAAGATCACGCAATTGGCGAATGTACCATTTTGTATTTAAAAGAGAAAAATTCACCACACGCACATCACGCCGAACCCCGGCTGCTTCCTGAATAAACCACAGAGGAAAGGTGTCATTATCGCCCCCCGTAAACAGAATTGCATTCTCTGAACACGAGTTGAGCAAGTTATAGGCATAATCGTAGGGTATCCAGTCATGACTCCGGTCATTTAACTCATAGTTTTGAGTGAGAGGAAGAAGGGGAGCCACGAGGAACAGGGCTGCAGCAAAGGGTGCTACCAGCTCTTTTACCTGTGGTACAGGAGAGTAAAACAGGGTAAAAAGAATTCCTGCCACGGCAAGACCAATCCACATACCAAAAGACATAAACCCGGCAGTGTAGAAATAATCCCGTATGCGCACTTCCCGATGCACAAGTCGCGCCTCTGGCTTATTATCCTCCAATTGAGAGATGACACGATCAACCTCATCAACATTTACCTGGGGATTATTCAAGGCCATGACCCGAATTTCTTGAAACTCATCCAGTCGCTCCTGCCACTGCTCTACCTGTTGTTCATACACCTCAACATCGCGGCGAGAATCCGGTCGAGTCCCGTCTGCAAAGTTCATGTAGAGGCCAAACGCAATGGTTGTGGTTACTAAAAGCACCGTGAGCATTATGGTTGCGGGCTTGTTTTGCCCATACCAGAAGTAGATCCCCCAGAGCATAATAAGAGTTGGGATGAGGTACACCAGAAAAGCAAAGAAAGAAAACGCACCGTGATCTCCCAGGACAGTATTGCGCATACGTGCACCGGGGCGAAAGTGCTCATCCTCGGCCGTGGCCATACGATCTTGATAGATATGATCACCGAAATGAAAAAACTGCGTAAGATGAAACCCGAGATATCCCATATGCCCATCAAAGCCAAACTGCGTTGTTACATCACCACGACGATGAAACATACGAGTAATCATAGATTCGGTTCCATACTGTTGCCGCTCAAGAAACCCGCGAAAATCATCCCAGTGGAGATCAAACACCGAGGCATACCCAAGGGCCTGTTCAAAATCTTCATATGCTGCACGACGTTGGGTGTCCTGTTCCAAGGCAGCACGGAATGCTTCATACGAAGCAGCAGCATCAGGATGCTCTTCAAGGGCTTCCAAAAACTCTTCATAGGCATCTTTGCCAACACGGTTTCGCCGAACTGCATCCATGTAGCGCATACGCAAACGTGCCAACTCTTCATCGTCCTCTACGGTCTCGACGAATTCTCCATACTGCTCCGCAACGGGCCCACGCGATTCGGCAAGGGTTCGCTCAAACTTCGCAAGAAGGCTATCACCATGAGGGGCATTGTTTTCTATGGCAGACACAAGGTCGGTATAGTATGACTGAAACCCTTGTTGTTCCAAAGCATCCTGCAATTCATTATACGCATTTTGAAGGATGGGGGTTTCCCGTAGTACTTCCTGTAACTCTTCATATACACGGCTTCCTTCACGAGTGGTACGAGCCCGTACAAAGTTACGATACAAAGCACCCACTGTGTCATGGGAGCGAACCGTGCGGATATACTGCACATAGGATTGACGCAGATCCGCCTCACCAGCACGCAAGGAATTTGTAAAGGCTTCATGCAATGCTTGCACCTCCTCACGGGGAGCCTCTTCTTCCAAGGCATTCTGATACATCTCAAAGGCGTGGGCTTGTTCATCATTCTCCGCAAGAGCATCCATAAACGCACGACGATATGTAACTAAATCGGTTTCTTCAAGAGCCCTTTGGAATGCTTCATACGCCGCATGAGGAGAGAGATAGTCACCGGTAAGACTTCGACGTAACTCCCGCCAAAGGTCATACGCCTCTTCATGCTCCTGCAACGTCTCCTGAAAGGCTTCATAGGCAGGTCCCGCTTGATTTTCCTCTGAAAGAAGTGTTTTGAATGCCTCATAGGCGTGTTGAGAGCGATTCCGATTTCCCAACTCAATGGTCGGATGATTCTCATTAATGACGGGTTCCATGGCTGAACGAATCGGGATGAACGCGTGAATAGAAAACCCCAACAGTGAAAACACAACAAGGGAAAAGACAAAACGCCATCGCCGCAACGAAGCTTCAATGCCTTCTGTGGTAAAAAAGGCATACACAGTCATACCTGCAAACAAAAGAAAAGGAGCAAGTCCAATAAGCCCACCGACATTCAACTCTCCCGCACCATGAGCAGTAACCAACTTGTACATCACGAGGGATACCGCCACGAGCACATTAACCACTCGCGCTGCCATAAGAGGTAGGTAGGTGTATAAGCCGGTGGTCAACAAAAGAAAGGGGGCTATAATAATAAAGGAAGAAACATCGTAAGCGACACTTCCAAGAATGAGAGCAATACACCACAGACGCCAGTCTTGACGCATATCCCGATCAATCAACATTACATAAGCCATGACGGGGATAAGAGCAAAAAGGGCCATCATATGGATGCCGATACCAAGAAAGGCAATGTATGAAAAAAGTAAGAGATATCGATCGCGATTTGACTCCGTCGATTGGGCCCACACAAGTGCGGTATATACCCCAATCAGAACCGTAAGAATTGAGGGAATATAGACAGATGCCTCTACAGCAGAGAACCAAAAGGTGTAGTTAAACACACCGAAAAAAGCACCCACAACACCAGAGATATAGAAGATTGCCCGATCTGCTCGTTTTTCAGGTGTTCCCCAAGTGGCCCGTAAAATACGGCCGATGATTAAGTAGATGAACAGAGCACTAAAGGCCGCCGAAATAACAGAGATACTATTGATACGCTGTGCCACAGGAATTTCGGTGACACTGAGAAGTATTGAAAAAAATCGTCCCAGTACTATATAAAAAGGGTTTCCCGGAGGATGGGGAATACCAAGAATATGCGTTGTTGCGATATACTCCCCGCAATCCCAGAACGAGACCGAAGGCGCCATAGTACTAAGGAAAACTAAGAAGGCGGTAAGAAAAACCGCACATCCAATAAGACGATGGGCAACACTGTGTTTCACAAGACTACTCCTTGTTTATTTTTTGAATTTCATTCTTTGCGGCATCGAGCACTCCATTAATAAAGGAGGCAGACTCATCCGTCCCATACTCCTTTGCAATTTCCACCGCTTCGTTAATTACCACTGCAAAGGGAGTTGCATGATCGCTAATAATTTCAGCGGCGGCAAGACGAAGGGTATTCCTATCAATGGAGGATAACCGCGTAATATCCCAGTTATCTGTATAATCAGACAATACTTTATCAATATGGGTAATATATCGCACCGCAAGGACACAAAGGGACTTTGCAAAACGAATTGTGTCATTCGATGATAGTCCTGCCTCAGGAATACTGCTTACGGCCTCAAATACATCTACGATAGATGCACTGCGATTATGCTCATAACTGTACAACACCTGCAAAGCCAGAATTCTACCTTTGCGCTTCTGCGTTTTACTTAATTCCATGAAGTTCCTATAGTTTTTCCAAAACGTTAATCATTTCAATAGCTGTTACGGCTGCATCAAAGCCCTTATTCCCCGATTTTGTACCAGCCCGCTCCACAGCCTGCTCGATAGTGTCTGTTGTAAGAACACCAAATATAACAGGCACCCCGGTTTCAAGAGAAACCTGCCCAATACCCTTCGCAAGCTCACTGGAAACATATTCAAAGTGCGGTGTGGCACCACGGATAACCGCTCCAAGGCAGATCACCGCATCATACTGCTTGCTCACCGCAAGCTTGCGAGCTGCCAGGGGAATCTCAAAGGCACCGGGAACCTTTACCACGGTAATCGCATCGCTCTGCACCCCGTGACGAATCAACCCATCCACGGCACCGCCCTGCAGTTTTTCTGTGATAAGGTCATTAAAGCGCCCCGTTACCAGAGCAACCTTTCGCCCCTTACCCGTAAGCATTCCCTCTATTACCTGTGCCATTATCTGCTCCTTTACTTCCAGTTACAGTGTTTCCAGGCCGAACCCTGCAAGATCAGAGCGGTCATCATCTTGCGACGACTCCTCCACGTTCTCAACAGATTCTTCCTGCTCTTTTTCGTCTACAAAAAGATGCCCCAACTTGTCTCGTTTGGTACTCAAGTAGGCACGATTATGTTCACACTCTTCTGTCACAATGGGAAGTCGTTCTACAATCTCTATCCCATAGCCTTCGAGGCCAACAACCTTCCGCATATTATTTGTAAGAAGACGAATCTTTTCTACCCCAAGTTCATTTAGAATCTGGGCACCAATACCATAATCACGTAAATCATCTTCAAAGCCAAGTTCATGATTTGCCTCAACCGTATCATAGCCGTCATCTTGCAAACCATACGCCTTTATTTTGTTGGCAAGGCCAATGCCGCGCCCCTCTTGACGCAAATAAATGACTACCCCGCGCCCTTCACGGGACACCTGCTCCATGGCATGGGCAAGCTGATTTCCGCAATCACATCGCAAAGACCCAAGCACATCACCGGTAAGACACTCGGAGTGCATACGGGTTATAACCGGCTCACCGGAAGAGATATCCCCAATAAACAGCGCAACATGGGTTTTACCGGAGAGGGTATCTTCATAGGCACGAATGCGAAACTCACCGTGGCTTGTGGGCATATTTGCCTCGGCACTTTGGACAATTAAGGTCTCGGTGCGCCGTCGATACCGCACAATATCCGCCACAGAAATAATGGGGATTGAATGGGTGTGTGAAAACTCATCTAATTCAGGACGTCGGGCCATGGTGCCGTCTTCATTCATAATTTCGCAAATAACAGCAACCGGCTCTAATCCGGCCAGCTTTGCAAGGTCAACACTTCCTTCCGTCTGACCGATACGCTGCAACACTCCCCCGGGCTTGGCCTTCAAGGGAAACATATGTCCCGGAATAACAAAGTCTGCATGGGTCGAGTTTGGATCGCTCAATGCGAGAATTGTCGTACTTCTATCCTCGGCTGATATTCCCGTGGTGGTCCCTTCACGAGCTTCTACGGATACCGTAAAGGCGGTCTCAAGATAGGCCGTATTGTTACTGGTCATCATGGGAAGTTGCAACCGCTCAATAACAGGAGCATCGCAAGCAGCGCAAATAAGCCCCCGACCATACCGAGCCATAAAATTCACCTTTTCGGGCGTGGAAAACTGACCGGCATAGGCAAGGTCACCTTCATTTTCCCGATCCTCATCATCCACAATAATAACCATACCACCCTGTTTATATACTTCAATGATGGCCTGTATCTCTTCAAGGGATTTCAAAACCCACTCCTTTGCAATAAATTCATAAGACCAGTATCTCCCCGCCCCTCATCATCTTTTGATGTACAGCGGAGAAGTCGTTCAACATAGCGGGCGAGAATATCGCACTCAATGTTTACCTTGTTGTGTATTTTTGTACAATGAAGATTTGTTTCTTCCATAGTAACGGGGATAACAGAAACCCAAAAACGCCCTTTTTCCTGACGGGCTATGGTCAGTGAGATACCATCTATTGCCACAGAACCTTTGGATACAATATAGGGTTCATGGGCAGCCGGAATATCAAATCCGTATAAGAAGGAATCTCCCACAGGGCGTATTTCCACAAGGGTCGCCTGCGTATCCACATGCCCCTGCACAATATGTCCATCAAGACGCCCTCCCACAGCAAGGGCCCGTTCCATATTTACAACCCCCCCATGAGATACAGTGCCCAAGGTGGTGCTTGCAACCGTTTCAAAGACAGCCCGAAAGAACAGCTCTCTTCCGCGAGACCGCTCTACCGTAAGACAGACACCATTTATGGCCACGGAATCCCCCCGTGAAACGTCGTAGGGGTCGGTTTGAGGGGTAATGCCCATTACCAAACTTCGGTTTTCACGAAAGATGGTCGTTACAACACCGGTGGTCTCTATAAGCCCGGTAAACACTTATACCTCCTGCGCTGTGATAAAGCGATTCAACGCCTCAACAGTGGAGAGACTATGGTAGGAGGTTATTTTTTTCTGCAGACCGTTCGCACGAAGGGTTGATTTTAAAATCCCCCCCGGCCCTAACTCGTATACGGTGGTACACCCATAAAAATCAACGGCTGAGGTAAGACATTTGCCCCAATATACCGGAGACACCAGTTGGTCCGCAATACGTTGGCATATCACCGATGCAGACACCTCACAGGAACCGGTCGCGTTCATGATGAGCGGTATGGAGGCATCATGGAACGTACGAGTGGGAGCCCATTCAATAAAAGCGGCACGAGCCTCTTCAAGAAACGGTGTGTGCCAAGGACCATTCACGGCAAGTCGCTTCGTACGGAAGGTATGGGAGCGCTCCAAGGATGCAGCAAGTGTATCAAAGGCACGAACAGTCCCGGAAAGCACCAGCTGTTGCGGAGCATTTATATTCGCAATATAGAGTTCTTTATCCAGTCCCAGACGACGAATCTCTTCAGCAACCGTATCATACTCCAGAAATAACGGGACAAACATTCCTCCCGTAACCGCTGCGGCACATTGATCCATGTGAATTCCTCGAAATGCTGCTGTTTCAATGGTCTCTTCCGGAGAAAGAACGCCGGCCACACCGAGAGCACTAATCTCTCCCAGGGAGTGTCCCAGAACATAATCAACTTCCACACCAGCATCTTGTAAGAGAGCGTAATAGGCCAAGCTTATGGCTGTGATAAGCGGTTGGATGTAGGCAGACCGGCAAAAGGAGTGCGAATCCATATCTTCACCAAGACGTGAGAGATCTTCCCCCGCATAATCACTGGCTGCTTCCAAGTAATAGGGGAAACGTGACGCCGTGCATGAAAGAAGGTCACGTCCCATTCCTGGGAAATGCGCCCCTTGTCCGGGAAGTAGAATAATCCGGGTCTCTCCCATGGCCTCACCATCTGAAAAACGAAACATTACTAGGGTGGAAAATATATCAAATATGTATGCATCCCAAATATTTGATTATTTTTTTATACAATACGCTTTTACTACAGCTCTACGAAAACGTATTTTAGAAACATTCAACAAATAAATGGGGCCTATGAAAACACCACTTCTTTTTTGTACAATTGTAGGTATTCTCCTCATATCTGCCTGCTCTCCCGCCATGCGCGAGGAGCGCGTGAGAAGCCGCGCTGAGGTGGTCCGTGACTCCCTGGAACAAACCCAAGAGCCCCGAAAGGACCTTCCGGAGGATGAAAGTCGCCTCATCACCGACCCTATTGAGGTGCTCTTAATTTCTGATACACTCATCTCTGCAGCGGAATTATTTGCCATGGATGGCGACTTTTCCACGGGGAATGAGTTGGTACAACTTGCCTTTGAAGTGCTTTTATCGCACGAAGAAATTTCTCACCATGAAGACCTTATCGCGGAATTACGCATTTACGAACGCATGGGGAATTTTTATGTCAATCTTGCCCCCGAAAGCTATCTCGACTCTCTGCCCGATGAAATAGCCCCCTACGTTACACAAATGCAGCTGGAATCTGTTATGAGTAGTCTCGACACGACGACCATGGATACCGCCCTTATTCCCACAGACTGTTTTTCCGCCCCGTATAATATCCCCATAACCCATAACGCACGGGTCAACGCGGCACTATTGACACTCCTTGCAGAACATCGACGGCCCTATATGAACCGTCTCCTACACCGGGGGGAACAATTCCGCCCCTTTATGAATGAGATCTATGAAGAATACGGCCTCCCCACAGATCTCACCTATCTGCCCCTTCTTGAGAGCGCCTTTAATCTCAAAGCGTATTCCGTGGCACACGCCTCGGGAGTATGGCAGTTTATTCCTTCAACAGGAAAAATCTTTGATCTCCGTCAGAATTACTGGATTGATGAACGACGCGACCCCATAAAAGCAACCATTGCATCTGCCCGGTATTTTTCTCGGCTCCATGGACTATTTGATGATTGGTATCTTGCCTTGGCAGCCTATAATTGTGGTGAGGGACGGGTCCGACGAGAACTAAACCGCTCCGATGGCGATACATACTGGGATTTAGACCGTCTTCCCCGTGAAACCATGAACTACGTGCCTCTCTATATTGCCTATCAAATTATTGCCAAGAATGCCCGCTGTTTTGGCTTTGACTACGGTCCCGTGGAAGAGCTCTACACTTTCGATACGGTCATGGTGTCAGACTGCCTTGACATGCGGAGAATTGCTGAAGGAATCGGCGTTACCTATGATGAGCTACAAAGCTTAAACCCCCACATTCTCCACTGGGCAACTCCGCCTAATATGGATGATGTTATTTTGTATCTGCCTGAGGGAACACGGGACGCCTTCGATACCTACTACGCCAGCCTTACCCCAGCAGATATGGTTGAGTGGTATCGGTATAAAGTGCAACCCGGTGACAACCTCAGCACCATTGCCCGTACGTTTAATACCAGCGTCAGCGCCATTCAATCCATTAATTCCATGCGGAGCAGTCGCATTGTGGCCGGACGGTATATCTTTATTCCCGTTGAATCAACCCAGGAGGCAGAACGACTGTTAAAACAGCGGGGGAAGCCTCAGGACACGGGAAGACAAAAACGAAGATATCGTGTTTCTGCCGGAGAAACAGCCTCTGAAATAGCTCATACCATGGGAGTGTCCCTTTCTGATATGCGTTCTTGGAACCCCGATGTGTCCCTTTCTCGTATACGACCAGGACAAATACTTACTATCTACACCGACCATGATCATGCCAAAACCCATCGGGTCGTCTCCGGAGATTCTGGATATGCCATTGCACGGAAGTACGGGATCAGCCTCGACGAATTACGCCAACATAACCCAGGAAAAAATCTCGCCCGCCTCAGTGTAGGAGACACGCTCTTTCTGGGATCTCCTGAAACAGGAACACCCCCTGAGTCTGCTTCAGCAAAACCAAGCCGGAACCAAAAACAGTACCACAGGGTGGAATCGGGAGAAACAGCCTATGCCATCAGCAGGGAGTACGCGGTCTCTCTTGACAGCCTGCGATCATGGAATGCAGGACACGATCTAGGGCGCCTTTCCATTGGTGATACTCTTACCATATTCGGAGAACAACCCAAAGATGAAACAGCGCACCAAGAAACTACTCCTCCTGCCGAAGAACCCTCTTCCTCTTCTTCAGAGGAAAAAGAAAAGCGTTACTATCGGGTATCCCAGGGAGAAACTCTTTTTTCCATCTCGCAGGCTCTCTCTGTTCCGGTAAGTTCACTGATTACCTGGAATGACAAGGATGTACACGCTCCGGTAATCCACCCTGGGGAACGCCTTATCTACTATACAACCTCTCAGGCCCCACAAGACCACATTCGATACCGTGTCAACCGTGGTGATAGCTATTTTAGCATTGCCCGAAAATTTAGTACCTCAGCAAAAGAAATTGCCGCCGCGAACAACCGGGACACCACGGAGGTTCTTCGCGTTGGGGAGATTCTTCACATTCCTGATACAACAGGGCCCCGCCCCTCTCAAGAAAAACCAGCAGCCGCATCCGACTCCGCGGAGTTGACAACCTACACTGTCCAGCAGGGAGATAATCTCTGGAGTATTTCACGTGCCTTTAATACAACCGTACATGAAATTTGCGTCACCAATAATATTGAAACATCAACACGTCTGTATCCCGGTGATACCCTACTGATACGTCAATCGGAGTAGTCATGAAAAAATATCTCCCTCTCTGTATAGTGCTCATTGCTCTTATCGGTCTTCCGCTTCTTATTGCCCTTGTAAAGGTACATCTCTTTGGTGACTACTTCGATGCATACGGACGTGTATCGCCATTTCAACATCCTGTAATCGGTGTGGTTACCATCGACGGCATCATCATGGATTCCCAAGATATTGTTGAGCGTATTGCAAAATTGGAACGAACCCCTACGGTGAAGGCTATTCTTGTGGAAATAAACAGCCCCGGTGGAGCTGTTGCCCCATCTCAGGAAATATTTGAGGCCCTGCACGCATCTACAAAGCCTACGGTGACAACAATGCAGTCGGTTTCAGCTTCGGGGGGATACTATATAGCTGCCGGTACGGATAAAATTTTTGCCAACCCAAGTACCCTCACCGGCAGTATCGGTGTTATTATGCAACTGCCCCGATACGACAACCTTCTCAATACACTTGGCGTTGAAATGCGGGTAATTACCGCGGGAAATCGAAAAGACGCGGGCAGCCCGTATCGATCCATGAGTGATGGAGAGCACGAATATTTCCAGAATATCCTCACAGAAACCCATGAGAGATTTATTGCTGATATTGCCCGTGGAAGAGATATGGACAAAGAAGATCTTTCCCTCTATGCAGAGGGTGAAATTTTCACGGGAACAACGGCATTCCAGCATGGATTAATTGACTCTATCGGAAGCAGCGCCACGGCCGTCCAATATATTATTGACACCCTTGGTCTTCCCGCTCAAACCCCCATGGCACGGAAAAAAGAACCGCACCCACTGTTGCAGCATCTTCAGGAAAGCTCTTTGTGGAATAGAGTTTTTGGCTCACAGAGATTGGAAAGTGGCCTGTATTATCTTGCCCCGTCTCTTCTCTAATCATTTCTTCCAGAATTCGGCATGGTTCTCTGTAGTACTGCAGCAACCATACGGCTCAACTCAACCCGATTAAAGGGCTTACTGATAAAGCCATCAAGCCCCTGTAAATACAGGCTCTGCAAAGCTTCATCACGGGAAAATCCCGATGAAATAATAATCTTAATATCCTGCCGCACACGGCGAAGCCGTTCAAAGGTATCCCGCCCACCCATAACAGGCATAATCATATCAAGAAGAACCAGGTCAAAGGTTTCAGGCTCTCTTTGAAACAGCTGTAATCCTTCAAGGCCATTCTGCGCACTCACGACCTCATAGCCCAGAGACTCTAACATGGCCGTGGCTGTGTAACGCATAATTTCATCATCATCTATAACCAACAATAGCCCCGCTCCATGCACCACCTTCTCTGAAGTATCCCGCACCTCACCCGTCAGAAGCACACGGGGAAAATAGAGACGAAAGACCGTCCCAACCCCTTCTTCACTATACACCGTGACAGCTCCGCCATGATCCTGCATGGCGCCATATACTGCAGACAAACCTAAGCCGGTGCCCTTACCCATCTCTTTCGTGGTAAAAAAGGGTTCAAAAATACGCTGCTGTACCGCAGAAGACATACCGCATCCCGTATCACGAACAGCTATTTCAACATACTCCCCCGGTGAAAGGGAAAAGGTACTTTTTTCACAATAGGCAGCATCGAGGGATACTATGCTGACACGGTATTGAAGTGCCCCCCCGCGAGGCATGGCATGACTTGCATTAATTCCCAAGTTTATAAGAGCATTCTGTAGTAAGGTTTCATCTCCATTGATATACACGGAAGAACCAATCGTGTTTTGTACGGTAATATCAATAGATTTATCAAGGGTTCTTTCAAGAATTTCCTCCGTTTCCTCTACGAGAGAGACGACCTCCATCTGCCGTTTTTCCGCATCACCTTTCCGAGAAAAGGAGAGTAATTTTCGGGTTAATCCGGCCCCCCGATCAGCGGTGGTACGAATGAGTTCGGCGTAGTTTTCACGCTCCTCACGGGAAAGATCTTCACTGGTGAGCAATTCCGCAGCTCCAAGAATCCCCCCAAGAATATTGTTAAAATCGTGGGCAATCCCCCCGGATAACTGACCAAGGGCATCCATTTTCTGAGACTGATTTAATTTTTCCTGTAGGGCTACCTCTTCGCTCATATCGTGAAATACGACAACCGCCCCCATAACTTCTCCCGATGCCGCACGTATGGGAGCAGCTGAATCTCCAATATGATACTCCTGTCCATGCCGTGAGACAATAAGTACGTTTCTCTCAATACTCTGTGTCTTTCCTTGAGATATGACCGTATCAATAGGACTTACGACCCTCTCACGAGTATGGGCATGAATCAGATGAAATACTTCGTCAAAGGGGGTTCCCTCCACTTCTTTGAAGGACTCCCCCGTCAATCGCTCCGCCACAGGATTCATACGTGTAATACACCCGGCCATGTCCGTGGTTACGACGGCATCCCCAATTGAGGCAAGAGTAACCCGTAAATCTTCTTCGCGCTGTTGGATTTCCTGCTCGGCTTGTTTTTGCATTAAAAGATCGTGCTTAATTCGACTGGCCATTTTTTCCAGAGCATCAACAAGACGATCGAGTTCGTCTGTACCACGCCTAAAACCGTTTCTTTTTAGAACGATCTTTGCCGGAGAGTTTTCAACATCAAATGTTTCGACATACTCCATAATAGTCCGCATGTGTTTTCCAAAAAGAACATAGAAAAGCCCTAAAAAAAACACGGCCAAAGTGATCGTACGTCCCAGCTCGCCAATAACCATCCCAGGAATATCGCGAAGAATTGTTTTGCGAAGAGACTCCTCCGTGCCAAAGAGAGCAATATCTCCCACATGTACCGGTGGGTCTTGGTACACATGGTAAATATTTCCAGACACAGAGAGCTCATCCACGTGATCCTCTCGATCACCGTACGTGCGTATTCCTCCCCGAAGATCAGAAATTTTCACCCCCACCACAGAAGGTGAGTTGGCCATACTCTCCATTTGCAGTTGAATGGAGGGCTCATCAAAACGCCATAGATTCTGACCGAGAGTAGCCCCGTGGGTTTCCATGAGATTCTGCAATTCAGCCTGTATATCGTCCAATCCGCGAACATAGCGATTGCGAATTTCTATACCCGATACGATAACAGTGGAAAAAATACTAAAGAGAGAGAGAAGTAATACCAGCTTAAACTGTAGACGATTTCGCATGTCCCATCCTTCTTATGTTCCCTTGAGGATATCATAAAAACATGGATTACACAAGTTTTTTCCGCACCCCCTTCGTAATTCACCCCTTATTCACCAAGGTCTTTCCCAGTGTCTCCCATGGGCTCTGATACCACAGGGAGAGAGAGCGTCTGCGGCGTACCCGTTGGGTCAATACGAAACACAATGGGAGTAAAATAGTCATGAGCTGTTTCATCAATAAGACGCGGTACCGAGCGCAGGGTATACTCACCGGGGGGGAGTCCTCCAAAGGAGTAATATCCTGTACTATCGGTATAGATAACCGTTACCGGCTGCATATGATGATCAACAATTTCAATGGGGATATCTTGCACCGCACGCCGCGAAGCAAACACACCCAGGGAAACTACTGCCGTATGGGGTGATGACTCTTCTCCCATAATACGGGGACGGGGCTGCTGAATTCGTATACCCTCAGGAGAAAAACCAAGGGTGTCAACAAGATAATCCTTTGCTTTTTGAGCCGTTTTTTCAGCCTCTTGATAGGTATAGGAATCCATCATTCCCCCGGTGGAAAGAACAAGATCGTAGGTTGTTTGAATACGCAGGGAAAACCCTTGAATAGAGGAAAGGGTAGTGGCACTATTCTCTAAAGCCGCTCGGTCACGTTGCGTGATACTTGGAGTATCTTCCGGGAAGGATATTGAAAAAGTTCGTACCATATCATCAGGAAAATAGGAGTCACTACGATCCGGCACATGGTACATATATCCCGCAACTTGTACAGCAGGAGTATCGGCAACCACCGTAAGATCCACCCCATCAACAAAGTCACCATCATATTCCGCCTCTATTTCAATAGTTGGTATTTCCTGAGGAGGAATGTAGAAGCCCCGTTGATAGAGAGTCTGCAAACATGGACGAAGGGAGTATGTTCCCGGCAAAAGCCCCATATAACTGTAGTATCCATCACCTTCTGTTGAGACGGTCTCAATAATTCGCCCCGTCTCATCAAGAATAGTAAGGGGCATTCGTCCTGCTGCTGAACGGGTATAAAATTGAGATCGCTCTTCAGATGAAAGCTGTTCCCATTGTGGAGGGGGAACAGAAAAATCATCTGCCCCACGAAGAAACACCTTGATCTCTTCCTTCTTTGTCCACGCATCCTGCTCCTGTTCAGTCGTATCATGGGGAGCCCTTTTCATGGCAATTTGCTTTTTTGTGATAAACTGACGATCTTCTAAGAGTTGCGCCAAAGCAGTTAGGCGGTGTGTTTGCAGCAGCGTATCCGTGCCCTGAGCAACCAGCAGAATCTCTGCTTTGGGATTATTTTCAACAAGGTATTGATACTCCCGGATACGCCTGTATTCTGCTTCTGCTAGATATATTTGCTCTGACTCATACGCTACTGAAAGAAGCAGAGTATCATCCATCGGGAGGGGACGCTCATCTCTCCGAGGATAATCAATAGACACCGAACCGGTAACCTCTCCCACAACATGCACCGGTATGTATACGGTTTTTTCCTGGTGCGGGTCAATCTCCACACGAATTTTTTCAAAGGGAAACTCCCAACCAATGTAAGGAAGATCCAGTTTCTTGAGAGAAATATCATGTCGCGTAAAGGATGACGTAAGAGGGATTCGTGTGAGTTCTTCCCCGCGCTCAAGGGAACGATCATCCGTGGCAACCGGTATGAAAAGAAGGCTGTCACCGGGGTCAAACTGATGAGAATAATTTCTGTCAAGAAAAGGTTGTAGCACCGCTGTCCCTCGGCGTAAGGACGGTTCATGCGTGAAAGAAGCCTTCTTGCTTCCCCCCAAAAGCACTGACCCAGAAGCTGATTGAGAAAACTGTATTCGCTCTGGAGTACGATGAGCTGCATAGGTAGTACGAAGTGCGGGAAAATCGTAGTTGTATGTCAAGGATACGGTATTACTTCCAGAGGAAAGGGCATGTTCAACCTGGGCGGTAAGAATCCCCTTTGAAAGACGTTTTGAAGCACCCATGGTAACTCTTTGCCATTTTCTCTGCGTAAGATCACAATATACGGAAGAACGAAGGGAAAGCCCCGCAGATGTTCGATACGATAAAGATTGCTGATAATTCGTATGTGCGCCCCGCTGTTCTACCCGGCGTATAATTGAGCTGGAGCGAAACCTCCCATAAGCAAGGGATAGGGTGCCAGAAATTTCTGTTCGCTCAAAGGACGAATAGTACGTACGACCAATTCCCGTACGGACAAATCCGGAAAAGGGAGAAATACGATACGGTATATGGACCCTGCTTCCCCAAGAATGGGTTGCCTGAGAAGACCGATTCTCTTCATGATACACCGTCGCGTCATTCATCACGGAGAAACGTGGGGATAGCCTGAGATTCAGAGAGAATCTATCGTGCTGCTCATATATTCGTTCATAGACACAAAAAAAACGCCTATTTGGCTGAAAGGCTACACGAGAGTAAGGAGTAAGACTCTCTTTCGTTGTGTCGTTGAGGTACTCCAGACCTCCGGAGAGTGTCATATATCGATTTAATCCGTAGTGAAAGGATCCCTGCATAAATGCACCGTCATCGTCATACAAGGCTCCACCGGAAAGGGTATACCGAAAGGTATTTAACCCCATAACTGCATAGGGGGTGTTTACTGAGACATACTCCTCTTCTTCCTCTCCCGATGGCCCGTAGGCAATAGTCTTAAGGTCAGTGCGCCCCTGCATAATAGGAACATCAAAGACAAAGACCCCTGCGGGATCAGCCGTGGCAACGTCTATGAGAGTACCATTGAGATACAGCTCTACCAGCCAGTGCGGCTCCGTATATCCGCTATAAATATACTGCCCGGTGGAGCGTTTTTGAGTAATGGGACTATTTGTTATACGTGCCCCATGAATACGTTGTGAGGAAACTGTTCCCGCACCAATGCGTCCCAAAACAACCTGCCTCACAAGGTTCTTTGAATCATCAGCCCATCGCCACTGATATGAGAGGTTATCCTGATGCCACGGTTGTTGATCAGAAAAGGAGGTCTGTATGGTTGTCTCTCCACCCAGAAGTTCTGTCCCAAGGCCAATTCCCACGGTGTTTGAAACAGCATTATCGGTGGACTGCCGACCGCGGTAAGACCACTGTAAATGGCCGTGCGGAACAGCCCAATTGTATATCCGTTCGTATACCGTATCAGGAACAAAGTCTTTTCCCTGCATACGTAAGGCCTCTTCACGAATACGTTGTAAGCGCATCTCCTTAAAACGTGGGAGTTCAAACTCAGCCTGTAGGCTCAACCGAAAATTCCTGATATTGAGATCTGTGTGAATGCCGAAAATTTCTCCAAGCAACTCATTTTTTATATATAAATGATCATTATACAAAATGAGCTCATCTCCAACAGCATAGGTTTTATCTTCAAAGATAATGCTTTGATCTGTATGAGATACACGATATGTTCTTCCCTGGTTCTCTATCCAGCCGGAAATCGTTCTTCCCCGATCATGCTTTTCATAATAGAGATCAAGCTGAGAAAAAAGATCTTCCATATGAATATAGGTGTCAAAATCTTCTGTAATAAGGAGAAACACTTCAAAGCCCCAATGCCGATCTAAAGACACCGAAACGGGTATCTCATCAAAGGAGCTGAGGCCGGTATCATCCAGGGAATAAACCATGCATACCATGCTCACCAGGAAAAGAGCAGCACCCTTTGCTAGGAATGGTGCTCCGAAGCGTTTTTGACAGAGGAAAATCTCATTGATGATCGATTTGCAGGACAATCCCACCCCAGTAACTCCCCCGTCCAATGGTCGATGGAATATCGAGACAGCCCCCGATAGAGAGTATCTGCATGGTACACCCATTTGGTAAAAGCGTATCCTGTACTATTTCTATGTCGTGAGGCGTAAAATCCATTCTGTGGTCGGTATAGTTTGAAAAAACGCCTTCTGAAAGCAGAGAAATAATGACAAGAGAGGATTGCGATTGCTCCATATCGGGACAGAGAGTAAGCGAGAATTGTGCTGGCTGCCCCCGCGCAGGCATGTCGATCACATCAACAGCTCCCGTGCCAAAGAATCCCCCAGCACTGGTAATAGTAACACTGCCGCCGGCACCTCCTACAAGAAAGGAACCCATCTGCATATCCTGTACTTTCTCGATTTCCAAAGACATCTCCGCAGGAACATATACTTCGTGTTGATCAAAAAGATGGAGCGGTCCTGCAGAAATAACCAGGACAAAAAAACAAATACTACCGAGAACGAGCAAGGCCTTACTACATCCCCCCATAATCACAACTCTATGAAATGTTCTGCGAGGGGAGAATCCTCTGCAGCATCTTCCTCGAGAAGTCGAAGCCGAAGAGTTCCTGTGGAAAGGGTCTCATCAAGGGGTATTTCATAGGTTCGCTGAGAAAGTTCATGGTATATAAGCACAGCTTCACGGCCGACTCGTACAGGATCACTCCCGTCCTGTGGCAGATGCTCTAGCAGAAGAGATCCTACAAATTCCCTATTTCCCGTACGTTCCAAATCTACCACCAAGGAAGGGCTACCGCTTGAATCGGGCTGTACATACCCATTCTCTATGGAGGAACGAGAAGAGGGAGTACCAACATGAATTCGTACGGGGATAGAGACACTCACCACAGTGTTAATTTGTGTACCCAACCCTTCCCTCTCTTCCTGCGACTCCTCTATGCGGGATTCCGACACTGGCTCGGGGGTAAACAACAGATGCGAACGATACTCTCCTTCCGCCATATCCGAACTTCTGCGATACTGAATAATGACCGCTTGACGTTCTCGGGGAGGAACCACAATGGATCGTGGATAGATCCGCAAGTAAGGGCTGGCAGGGCGATGTGTTTCTGGTACAGAATCAATTGAAACCGTGGAGAAAGATCCATCTGAATGCATAATTCTCTCAGTAAAACGAATAGTATACCGTGCAGTATCACTACCCACATTCATAAAGGAAACATGCTTTCTCCGTACATTGTCTGTAAGCAGGGCACTTCTATCAAGCATGGCCAACATACCGGCCGACGAAGACGTAACAAATACAGCAAAGAAAACAACCGTAAAAACAAAATGGTTCATGGGGCACTCCCGAGATGATATAGAAATAGCAGGCAGCGGAACCCCACTACCTGCCGAAATATTGACACAACCGGGTTAGTTATACTCTACCATAACGGTTATATCACCGGTGTATGTTCCAACCCGCTGATCTCCAGAAATACCAAGAACTGCCCCCACGGAGACTACATCATAATCATCGATATTGCCATCAGCAAGGGTATTATCAAAACTATTATCAGATGGATCAAATGCTTCATCAACATTTGCTGTACTCATGGTTCGTCCTTCACCGCCCAGAACGGCGAAATTGCCGATTTCCATGGTGGCTGTTGTTTGATCTTCAGCACCAAAGGCGGGTGGGTTTTCAAGGGTTGCTGTCTCGGGAAGAGTTACAGTATACCCAGTTCCATCTTCACCACCCCATACAACGAACTGCAATTGTGACGCTTCAGTATCATCAATTTCCCCGCCCGTTACACTTGCGTTTCCATCTCCTTCACCATGTGCTTGAGGTTGGATTTGTGCTTGTACCGCTGAACCAGTTCCGGCCAAAGTAATCAATCCAAAATTCATCTCTGAAAGTATTTTTGCATTTATTTCCATGCGCGCAATTTCTACTTGTGCTTCAGAGGTAAATTCAACTTGTGCATCTCCCGTAAAGGTTTGGCCAAAGGACATGCTTACAAAGAAAATGAGAGCAAGGGCAATACTCGCTACGTTGGTTTGTACATTTCTCATAATAAAACTCCTGTTGATACGTATGCCGGCCCGTCATCCCTGGGGACCGACCGTTTATTTTACTAGTAAAACCAGTCTTTGCACGAACAAAGTGTATGTGTGATCCCCCTTTCTGGATACAGTGTGAATCGTGCGAAGCCTGACTTGTTTCGAATAAGTACACTAAAGATTTTACTATTACTTTTTTTTTCCACTTCTTTTTATTTATTTTTTCGAATATGGTATACTATGGGAAATTCACTTTTCAAGGAAACTCCCATGAACACCCCATCCATCTTTCTTTGCATGATACTCCTGCTCGTGTCACTCTCTGGCTCTCCCATAGAAGATGCACATATTGTGTTTTCTTCAGATACGTGGCATGATTTAACCCGGAGCGATGAGAGCGGGCTCTATTTTGATCTAATTCGTGCCGTCTACGAACCCCACGGATATACCGTTTCTTTTGAGATTGTTCCCTACGCACGATCGGTCTATCTTGTGCAGGATACCCTTGTAGATGGCTGGGTTGCTTCCTTCATGGATGAGAAGGATTTTCCCCAGTACCCTCGCTGGCATTTTGATAGAAATCGACAAATCGCAGTGTCCCACGTAGATGGGGGGCAGACATTCACAGGAGCCGAAAGCCTCGTGGGAAAAGATCTCATATGGTTGCGAGATTTTAACTTAGACCAATATCTCCCCTATGATGTAACCTACGAAGAGATAGACTACATTAGTGGCCTTTTTTCTATGTTGAAAGAGGGACGGGCAGACTTTTTTATTGGAGCCGAATCAGACATTATGGATGCTGTTGCGGAATATGACATTGATACATCTCAATTTAATTTCGACTTTGTCATGCATCTCAAGCTCTACATGGCTTTTGCTCAAACAGAACGGGGAGACTATCTAAAAACCCTTTGGGACAAGACCATGGATGATCTCCATAGAACCCCGGAGTTCCGAAATATATATAAAAACTATGGCTATCCAATCCCCTTTGATTAATAGGGCTGCCGTTTCCGGCAGCCCCATGGGTTATCGTACAATGTGTCGATTTACCACCTGACCTTCCGGCCCATTCACGCGCAGTATCACCATACCACGGGGCAGTTGACCCTGCACGGAAATACGATGGTCTCCTGCTGAAAGGTGCTGCTCTGTAGTATACACACGTTGGCCATTGAGCGCATACGCTGAGACAGAATACAGACCAGATGCGTCAGTTGAAATCTGTATGCTTTGCGGGGTTACCCCATGTATTGCTAAGGGACTTTTCCGTACCGTCTCTCTTTCTACAAGGTTCACCGAGTCGTCATCGTCATCATACTCAAAACCAACCAGACGTATGGCGTGCACCTCTATGGATACTGCGCCCTCCTCTGCCGTGGCAAAACCGACACCATAGATATCGCTCATGTGCAACTCATCGCTATCACCCCAACTTTTTTCAAAGTCTGAGATCTCTATACGAACCGTCTCACCTGTACCGGAGCTTTGCGGTGCAATAAATCCATATGTCTCGGTGCCAAGACTAACATTGAAATCTGCGTCTGAACTGTATTCAATTTCTATCGCCTGGACATCTCCAAAATCCTGCCCCATGGATGCCGTGGCATTTGCATAGGCCCAATGTCCTGCATCACCATCGCTTGTTCCTTGGACAAGATCTATCACCACAGGGATATCACTATCAGCAATGTCTGCTGATGATCCGGTTTCATAGGAGTCTGTAGTAACAGACCACCCCGCAACAGTGAGGATATCTTCCACGGGCAACTCATCACCGTCATCATCACCGTCATCATCACCGTCATCATCACCGTCATCATCACCGTCATCATCACCGTCGTCATCACCGTCGTCATCACCGTCATCATCACCGTCATCATCACCGTCGTCATCACCGTCATCATCGCCGTCGTCATCATCTTCTACGTATTCAAAGTCGAAGGTGTGCGTTGTGATACCGTTGAATTGGATATACTCAAGTTCTATCTCTGCCGAGGAAACATCATCCGGCAATGAAAGGGTGACCCCTGTTGCCCGTGATGCCCCATCAGCGGCCCACGTCATGCCTTCATTTTCTTCGTCCGACCAGGGTGCAGGACTAAGTAAACTCACCGGAATCTGATACTTTTCAGAAGAGTTGCTCAACCTAATGTTACGTCCATATCCTCCCCAATATGATTCTGCCGAACCATCATTTTCCGTAGTAAAGGTTAAACGCATGTTATCACTCCCTCTGCCACGTACGGTTACACCACTCATCTGAGAAAGATCAACCACCATATCATCAGGAAAGGGAGCATGAAGAGCACCGCGTTCTTCAATGGTAATACGAAGGGTTCCAGCAGTAGAATCGAACATTTTTGCCGTGTTGTCACTATCAATTTCGGTGCCATCAGAAGCGAAAATGCCACCTTCATCACCCCCAACATAGGTATACCAATACCCTCCTGCTTCCCACGGCTCGTCGGGCATAGTCGCACGGCCGTACTCATATCCAAGGTTTGTTTGCGCAAGGTTTTCATCTTCAAAATGGTCAAAATAAATACCGCTGGTATCAAAATCATCATCGCCATCATCCACGGGAGAGTCGCTCCAACTCCACCAATTTCCCGAAATAAGCAACATGGACTGCAAACGGATGGCTCGCGAGAAATGGTCACTTCCCTCCATATAAGATCGTTGCAAATAGTTCCACCCATCTGTGACAAAATTCTGGTCACCCGCCACGGCCGCAGCAGCAATAAAGGGGGCGGTAAAGGTCGGAGACGTATAGTTGGTAGTCAGGGGAGTACCGCTTAAGTAGTAACCAGGGTATATCTGTTCTACATTACCATTACTTGCATCAATAACAAACTCACCCAGTCGTTGTGCCGCCTCACGGGCATTCTGCGTGCCAAAATGAGCATAATCGGCCGTGATACGCCACGGTACACGTGATGAATTTGTAGAAAACTGATTATCATGCTCCATTTCAAGAAAGTAAGAATCTACATTCCATGTTCCATATTGGGGATGATGGTACACAAAATCGGAAATAAGCCCTGTTTCAGATGCTCCATTTTGCGGTTCATTCAGAAAAGCATTGTAAATCTCGTATGCCTTATCAGCAACGGCGTTCCATTTTGTGTCCCCCGTTGCTTCAGCAAAGGTTCGCATATGGCCGCCCATCCAATCTGCCGGGCGTGTATTGTAATACATATCACTGGCTGAAGTTGCCCAGTTTCCCATGCGTAATGCCTGGGTCTCAGGGTGTACCAAATGATCATAGATATCATTAAGCATAGCCCGCGCCTGATTGAGATATCGTTGCTCCCCCCACTGCTTATAGGCAAGAAGTAAGGCATAGGCAATATCCAGATCGCCATCAGTGGCAGAATTTCTTCGGGTCTGTGTATCTTCCCAAGAACCAACTCCCCCATCTATACGCCACGTCATGAGGTTAGATCCACCTGCTCCTGTAGCAGGAAAGGCTTTATAAAAATTATACATACCATCAAAATAGTATTGTGCCGAATCATCGTATCCAGCCATGTGTGTTAGAATTACCATACCCCACCCATGGGCTTCAGAAACGGTCACGCCCTCATCATGGGTGGAAGTCTCACTCATATAATACGCATTTTCAACATTTTGTGCACGTGTGAGATGATTTCGTTTATATGTGTCATAGGCATCACGAATATGCTGGTTCATGAGCTCCTGTGAAATTCCGGGTTTTACCATGCCGTCGTATGATCGACTTTGGGGAAAGGGCATGTGTTCGCCTGCGATTCCGGAGAAAACCATTCCAAAACAGGCCAGCCAAGTTACCAGTATTTTTCGTTTCATATACAATCCTCTCTCTGAGTATTTTACGTTCTCTCAGTAAGATACACAAATATATTTCACAAGTGAGGTCTCCGTCATTTTGTGAAGAAAAGGAGATTACAAGGAATGTTTTGCTTTTTTGTCGGTAGAAACGCAAAGAAAAGAACGCCTATATCAAATTGATATTTTAGAGAAGTAAAGGATTTTAATATCTATCATAAGCCTTTTACAAGACAATAAAGAAGGATTTACGCACCAGCTATTTTACAGACATACCCCTTTTTCTCCAGAATCTTCTTAAGGGTAGTGCGCACATCTCCTTGAATCTCAATCTCTCCGTTTCGGACTGTTCCTCCACAACCACACGTCTGTTTCAGCTCTTTTGCAAGGAGCTTACATGCCATATCAGAAAGGGCAAGCCCAGTAATACAGGTGACCCCTTTCCCTTTTCTCCCCTTCGTCTCGCGACGCAAATACACCACCCCCTGTGGGGCAGTATGTGCGGAGGACTGCTGCTTGCATTCACATCGATTTTGCGGCTGCTCACACTGGGGACACACACGCCCCGAGTCAGTGGAATAGACCAAGGAAGAACTCATGCCTTTTTGCTCCGGTGCTCCCGTGCTTTTGCAACAAAAGACTCCGTATATTTCGGAATTGCCACACGGGCTGCTTCCTGCTGAGCTGCTTTTTTATTTTTCCCGGAGCCTTCACCGAGACGCAGCCCTCCGACCTCAACGGCCACAATAAAATGCTTATTATGCTCCGGTCCTTTCTGTGAAAGGGTTATGTATCGGGGAGATCCCAGATGATCGCCTTGAGCAAGCTCTAAGATACGCGACTTGTAATTGCGATTTTCCACATCATTGATAAAATGATTGATACTGGGATATAACAGCTGTGCCAGAATAGATCTGACCGCCGTAAAATCGCTGCCACTATCAAGAAACGCAGCACCGATTAAAGCCTCAAAGGCATTGGACGCAATGGAATTAACCTGCTTTTGAGGCCCCCGCTTCTCCCCCGGGCCAGTCAAAAGAAATTCCGATAGATTAATCCGTTCGGCAAGGACCCCGAGAATTTTACGACTCACGAGAAGCGACTTATACTTTGATAGATGCCCTTCCGGTTTATCGGGGAATCGATGGTATAACTCCTCAGTAACCAGACAGTTTACAACGGCATCACCGAGAAATTCCAAACGCTCATTTGATTCAATTCCCCGAGGATCTTTCTCGGCAGAGACACTTGACTTATGACGTAACGCTTTGGTAAGATAGGATGTATCACGAAAGGTATACCCAATGCGTTCTTCAAGGGCTGCGTAAGAGGTATCTCCCGTTTCTTTTTCACGAGACACCCCTTTTTTTCCTAAAAACTGTTTAAACGTATCAATCAAAAGGTACGCTACTCCCGAAACGCTTCGACAATTAAGGAGGCGTTATGCCCGCCAAATCCAAAGGAATTACTCATAACCCGCCGCACGGTCCGTTTATTTGCTGTATTAGGAGTATAATCTAAATCAAGACCTTCGTCGGGATCTTCATAATTGATAGTGGGGGGAATAATCCCTTCGCGTATCGCCTGTATTGAGGCAATGAGTTCTATAGCCCCGGAGGCACCAAGGAGATGCCCCGTCATAGATTTCGTAGAGCTCACAGAGAGATCATAGGCATGATCACCAAAGGTTGTCTTAATAGCCGCAGTTTCGTTTTTATCATTCATTGGAGTTGACGTACCGTGGGCATTAATATAATCAATATCTTCAGGAGCACACTCTGCTGTACGCAGGGCCATATTCATAGAACGAACTGCACCCTCACCATTAGGAGCTGGGGAAGAAAGATGATGGGCATCTCCCGTGGCACCATATCCGGTGAGCTCTGCATAAATTGGAGCCCCGCGCTGTAAGGCATGTTCAAGGGTTTCAATCACGAGCACACCGCTTCCTTCACCCATAACAAAGCCATCTCGTTTGCGATCAAAGGGAGAGCTCGCTTTTTGAGGAGACTCATTTCGTGTGGACAAGGCCTTCATTGAAGCAAATCCAGCATAGGAAAGACGAGAGATAGCTGCTTCTGCACCACCCACAAGGCATGCATCCATCATGCCGGCCCGCAATGCCATAAAGCCGTCTCCAATGGAGTGAGAGCTTGACGCACAGGCACTTACCACGCAATAGTTTGGCCCTTTCAGACCGTATTTCATCGACACAAAGCCCGATGCCATATCGGCAATCATCATGGGGATAAGAAAGGGAGAAACACGACGTGCTCCCTTATTCAGCAAATTTGAGTGGTTTGTTTCAAGAGTGTCTATCCCGCCAATACCGGATCCGATAATTGTACCAACCCGTTCCATATCAGGGGCAGATTCTAATAACTTTGAATCCTGAAGGGCTTCTTGGGCTGCCGCCATTGCAAGTAGAATATAGCGATCGGTCTTTTTTACTTCTTTACGATCGACATATTCAGAAAAGTCAACCCCCGTAACTTCGCCTGCAATTTGCGACGGTATTTTTTCGTCGGTAAAATGAGTGAGGGTATCAATCCCGCTTTTCCCCGCGATTAATCCATCCCAATACTCGTGTACAGAATTACCGACGGGATTTACCGTACCCATGCCGGTAACAACTACTCTTTTGCTCATATATGATTCCCTTTTCTTCAAAAACAGCAGGCTACACCAGGTTAATGCGGTGTACCTGCCTGTAATTTACTGCTTTTCTACGTAATCTAACACATCCTGTACTGTGGCAAACTTCTCAGAGTCTTCCTCAGGAATACCATCTTCAATTTCAAACTTTTCTTCAAGCTCCATAACAAGCTCGGCAAGATCAAGAGAGTCGGCTCCAAGATCCTCAACAAATTTCTTTTCCGCCGTCACCTCTGACTCTTCAATTCCGAGTTGCTCTGCTACAACTTCCTGCACTTTTTTCAAATTATCACTCACAACGCACTCCTTAAAATAGTAGTATAGTAGTTAGTATTTTCTTACATTGCCATTCCGCCATTTACCCCCATTACCTGGCCGGTAATATAGGAAGATAAATCGGAAGAAAGGAAAAGAACCGCATGGGCGATGTCTTCTGGATCACCCAATTCCTTGAGAGGAATCGCTTCCTCATATTGAGAAATCACCTCAGGTGAGAGTTTATCTGTCATAGCCGATTTTATAAACCCCGGTGCCACCGCATTCACACGCACGGCTTTACCGGCATATTCTTTAGCCAAGGACTTAGTAAGCCCGAGCATTCCCGCCTTCGCTGCAGAGTAATTTACCTGACCAGCATTGCCCGTTACTCCCACAACAGAAGAGATATTAATAATGCTACCCTGTTTTGCCTTCAGCATTTTTCGTGCTGCTGTTCTGCTACACAGAAAGGCGCTTTTTAAATTAATGTTCAGAACTGCATCCCAATCAGACTCTTTCATACGAAGAGAGAGGCCATCCTTGGTGATACCCGCATTATTTACCAAAATATCTATGCCTCCAAAGGTTTCTACAAACCCTTGTATCATGGTTTTTACATCTGCTTCAGAGGAAACATCTGCCTGAATAGACCATGTTTCAACCCCATACTGTGCAGCAATCTGTTCTGCTGTCTCCGCGGCTGCTTCAGCATTGATATCATTAATGCCGATTTTTGCACCAGCAGCAGCAAGCTTTTCGGCAATACTCCGACCGATACCACGGGCGGATCCAGTAATCAGGGCTGATTTTCCTGTCAAATCAATCACGTCTTCCTCCTTCAGATAACGGGCAATCGAAATTTAATATACAATATTTATAGAGTCCCATACTAACAATTTTTTTCTATGCTTGCAAGGTCACCACAGGATTTTACCCGCATTTTTCGGTCATATGCACGAAGTAACCCGGCCAAAACCTTCCCGGGACCCACTTCAAGATACCCATCAAGGTCATATCCTGAAAGGGTGTGCTCTGAGGCAACCCACTGCACAGGAGAAAGAAGCTGATCTACCAGCAACCCTTTCAATACAGCCCCGCTGGTTTCCGCTTTGGCAGTTACGTTGGAAATTACAGGACAGTGTGGATCTGCAAAGGTAATCTCCTCAAGCGCTGTGGCAAGCTTATCCGCAGCAGGTTGCATGAGGGGAGAGTGAAATGCACCGCTTACTGCAAGGGGGACGACCCGTTTTGCCCCCGCTGCTTCCAAGAGAGCAGAAGCTTCCTCGACGGCCTCTTTTTCTCCAGAAATAACCGTCTGAACCGGGGAGTTCACATTGGCAGAAACAACCGTGCCAGAAGATACCTTCTCTAAGGTTCGGGCAATATCCTCGGGGGATACTCCAATTACAGCTGCCATGGTACCCGTACTTTCAGCTCCCGCTTCAGCCATGTATTTTCCACGCCGCGCTATTAAGGAGAGTCCTGTTTCAAAGGAGAAGACCTTCCCCGCATAGAGAGCACCATACTCCCCCAAGGAATGTCCCATGGCAATAGCAGGTTGACAGCCCCGCTCTGCAAGAATTTCCGTAATGATCGCCTCAAGGGTAAACAGGGCCGGTTGCGTATACTCTGTTTGTCCAAGTCGAGACTGAGAATCTTCAAAAACAATCTCTGTCAAATCATATCCGAGGACCTCTTCAGCACGCTTGAAATAGTCTTGCGCCACAGGAAACGCATCGTACAGATCTTTTCCCATACCAATTTTCTGAGCACCCTGTCCGGGATAAAGAAAGGCGTATTTCATAATCTCTCCTTAAAAACGAATAATTGTTGCACCGGCCGTAACGCCCCCACCAAGAGCGGTAAAGCCCACTAACGCCCCAGGAAAAACCCGGGATTCCTCCCACGCCTCGTAGAGAGCAATGGGGATGGTGGCCGACGAAGTATTGCCATATCTTGCCACATTTGAAACAACACGTTGAGGGTCTAAGCCTAACTTCTCCCCAACCTTAGTAATAATACGTTGATTTGCCTGATGCGGAATCAAAAGATCGAGATCATCCGGTGTATAGGATGTTTTCTCCAAAGCCGACCGGATCATCTGCGGCATGAGGTGAACCGCCTGTTTATATACAGGTTTGCCGTCCATTTCCAAAATCTGTTGTGAATCCCATGAGGGGAGTTTTAGAACATCACCCAAGGAAGGATCCGTATAGTTATAGGACGCAAGGACTCCTGCTTCACTGGTACTGGGCTCCAGCAGCACTGCTCCGGCCCCATCTCCAAAAAGAATACAGGTTCCCCGATCTGAAAAGTCTAAACTTCGGGAGATAATTTCACTCCCCACCAAAAGCACTCGGGAGCTTTGCCCCGACTCAATTAACGAGGCGGCCAAGGTCATTCCATAGACAAAACCGGAACAGGCCGCAGATATATCCATGGCAAAGGCATTGGTAATTCCCATTTTTGCACAAATGCCCGCTGCGGTGGAGGGAAAGAAGTTATCCGGCGTGAAGGTGGCGCAAATAACCGTATCCACTGACTCGGGAGAAACATCGGCGCGATGGAGGGCGTGATTCCCTGCACGGGCGCCCAGTTCGGCACAGGCATCGGCAGGAGCATTTTCCCAGATACGGCGTTCCCGAATTCCCGTTCGGCGGACAATCCACTCATCGGTGGTATCCAGATACTCTTCATAGTATGCATTTGTACGTACCGTTTCCGGGAGCGCAACCCCCACAGACACAATAGAACCTCTTCGTATACTCATATCTCTATGCCTTTATAAATTCAATCTTACAAATATAATGTTTTCGCAGCAGTCACCAAAGCATTGGTAAGGGCTGTTACCGATGAAGAGCCATGTGCCTTATAGACGTGCCCTCGAACCCCCAAGAGCGGCACTGCACCATACAGCTCCGCATCAAAACAATGAAGTTTCTTTCTGCCGCGGTCATTAAGGCCATCTTGAAACTCCCGTCGAACAAACCGGAAAATACCCTCACTTAATTTTAACACCGCATTGCCCACAAAGCCATTGCACACAATCACATCAGCATCACCGGTAAGAACACGGTTGCCCTCAATATATCCATCATAGACAAGGCGAGAAGACTTTGAAAGTGCCTCATGGGCCTGACGAACCTCACGCGTCCCTTTGTGAGATTCCATACCAACATTCAACAAAGAAACCACGGGGGGAGCCGTGATAACCCGCTCCATAAAGGTACTTCCAAGATGGGCAAAATCAATTAAATGCTGACTACGACACGTAAGGTTCGCACCGACATCCAGAAGCAGCACCACAGACCCCCGAGCTGAGGGAACTGTTGCAGCAAGGGCAGGACGCTCGATACCTGACTGCCGTCCTAATAAAAACAGAGCCGCGCCGTACAACGCGCCTGTATCGCCGGCAGAGAGAGAAAGGGTGACAGCCCCTTCTTTCTGAAGCGCCACGGATCTCACAAGAGAAGAATCAGAATGTTTTTTATAAAAAGCGCTCGCAGAAGCCCCTACGGGCACATTGTGCGCGTATACAAGACGAATCCGCCCTGAATCAACCAGCGGCTCAAGGCGGTTTCTTTGAATAAAGGGTGCAAGAGACGACTCTTCACCACACAAAACGACCGAAAGGGTTTCCGGCAAGTACGGTAATGAGGCATACACAGCCTCTCCCATGGCAGAAAACCCGTAGTCGCCGCCGTGCATATCCACAGCGATAGAAAAATCAGACATCCCTACTCTTCTATAACGACTACTTCTTCGCCTTTATAGAAGCCGCAATTGGGGCATACCCGATGTGATAGCTTCGGCTCTCCACAGTTTTTGCATTTTGCCGGAGCCACTGCATTGAGCGCGTCATGCGAGCGTCGCTTGTCTCTTCTTGTCCGTGAAGTTCTTCTTTTTGGTACTGCCATAACTACTCTTACTCCAAATTATTGTTAGTACTGTTCTGTAATTTCAAAAGCGCATGCCACCGATGATCTACACCGGAAGAGCCCTTCTCGTTCTTTGTTGAGTAACTGCTCACCCCCGAACACTCTTTGGAGCAAACAGCCTTCATGGGAACCTGCAGGAGAAGATCTTCATAGAGATACTCCTCAACATCAACCCATCCTTCAGCATACGTGTAGGTGAGCACATCGGTCTCGCTCCGCACATATGCACCGTCATCATCTTCCGGCTTAAACACAAATTTTCGTACGCCCGAAACCGGGAGATCATACTGCTGTAAGCACCGTCCACACTCACGATGCACCACCCCCGTATAGGTGAGCCTTGCAAAAAAGACATGGTGCACACGCTCAATATCACCAGAAACGGCCAACTCAGGAGCCATTCCCCCAAGACGACATCGTTCCGCAGAAAAATGAAGTGTATCGGAGTAGGAACTTGTCCCCTGTGATAATTCGTGTAGTCTAATCTTCATAATAGCACGGAAAGATAAAAAATAACCACTCTCCTTGTCAAGACAATTTTATTCTGACGTAGTTAGAAGCGTTCGTACTTGCGAAAGCTTTGACAAGGATTCCTGCGCAGAACGACGCATTACATTTTCCCGTTGCGCCTCCTGTGCAGAGGTCTCGGCAGTATAATATCGTTGAAAGGCTTCGGTTGATCGTTCAAGCGCTTTCAGGGCATCTGCCACGTCCGGCCCGAGGGATACAAAAAAGGAAAGATCTTGCTGTAAACGGGAAAAGGCATCTGTATGTCGACGAACGCGCCCGGCATACCGACTTGCACGACCTGTCAACTGCCCATACTCCATGCCATGCTCCACCAATCGCATATTTTGCAAATCCCGTGCTGTTTGCTCCAGATCCGTGATAAATGAGAGTATTTTCTGGGCTTCATCTTGACGCGCTTCCATCTTTCGTTCACGATCTTCCCGGGCCTCCTGTTCAATAGCCGCTTTCTGCTCTGCAAGCTTTTCAGCAAGAACTTCACGTTCCAACGCAGCCTGTTCTGCAGAATCATCTCTGCCTTCACTTCTCACCGCTACGGGATTATTAACATACTGAACAACCGTAAAGACATTGGTACCAAGAAGTATGGTCGCCATAAGAAAGGAGAGTGAAATACGGGTAATTCCCTGTGCATTCAGGGCAATCATGTAGGCAAGTATCGTCAGGGATGACAGTAGAATAAGCCCAATAACCTCTGCAGTAAGAACAAAATTCATAAACACCTCTTTATCTGAATTTTCCGAATACGACGAGCATCGGCAGCAACAACGGTGAATATATATGATTCAAGGCGAAAACTATACCCTCGCGGAGGAATTTTTCCCAAATACCCAATTACTGCGCCATTGATGGTTTTGCAGTTTTCCCCTACCGCGCGGAGCTTCTCGGGCAATAGTGTTGTATAGGCAGTTACCGGAGCATCTCCCCGAATAAACAGGGGGAAATGCGCAGCATGAACTGGTGGATTAACCACATTCTGCCAATACTGCAACACATCACAGACACGACACACACCGTAATAATCGCCATATTCATCATTCAATAGAACAAGGGACACACCCTGCTCCCGGAAAAACTCTAAGATCTCACCAATAGAGCGGTGTACAGAAAACCATGGCGGATCTATATGGTGTCCCTCATAGACCACATGCTCAGGAACTCTCCCCGACTGGGGAAACACCATGTGTAAATTCGGAATGGCCCCCACTTCAAAGCGGTGAGAAGCGCACACTGTCACAGAACGTTGCCCCAAAGACATGTACTGCATAATGAAATCGTACGCCTCCTGAGACACCTCATGACGTTGCTTACTTTTTCGTAAGGCCGTGAGATATTCATCGGGGGTTACATAGGGAGCCGGCGCTCGCAATATATAACTACTGTTAAAATAAAGCAGGCGTCGATTTATGGTCTTAAACAGAAACACCCCCGGGGAAAGAGCGTTCGTCACAAAGCGAAGTATGGGGGCGCAAAACCGTGCATATTCCGTAGCATGAGAGACAGCACGACTCTTCGGAATAATCTCTCCAAATACCAGAAGTATTCCCGTGGACCCTGCCACAGAGATAAGGAGAGAATCTCCAAAAGAAGCGTGAAGCAGATGTGTGGTTCCGCTAATAATAAAAAGATTGAGGCAAAGATTTGCCAAAAGGATTGTTATTATGGTTTCTTCGGGAGTTTTGAGAAGACTGTAAATTGCCTTATCCCGAAAATCTCCCTGCGAAAGACGGCTGACCTCTTCACGACGCAGGGAAAATAGCGCAGTCTCGGCAGCAGAGAAAAACCCCGATACAAGGAGAAGGAGTACTGTTGCTATGAATGAAACCATACACTCCCCGATGATACCCGGAGCAGCTGCTCCGGGTATCTCCTAATTACCACGTTTGATACATGTCATCCAAGTCGCTCATGAGCTCCACAAGCCCTACGAGAAAGGGTTTACCAAAGGTTGTAGAAAGACGCACCTTTTCGTAATACATATCATCACTTCTCTCGTCGGCGTACACATACAGATACTGAAACCGCCGTATCTGCTCTGAAAGAGATTTCAGCTCTTGGGCCGCCGAGGGGTCTCCCATGGCTACAATACCACCTAAGGAAAGAAGCAGATCCGCCGTCTGATGAAAATCAAGGTAGGAAAGCCCCACAGGGGTATGACGAACCATATGCTCTTCCACCGTCTCATAGGGAAGATATTTAAAAACACGCCCATCTCGTCGGGGCTGAGCAATATCTTCCACATGGCTCTTTTCTGTAGTTAAGACAAACTCTGTCGGAGTGGTTCCCACATAGATATTACCAAAGATACCCATGAGGTTGATACGATAAAAGGAGTTCCCGACAATCTCTTCCTGACGCACGGTTATCATCTCCGGAATACGATGACGATTTGCTGCAAAGACAGCATCTAATAGGGAATCCATACCAGCCTGATCAGATATGCCCATGGTGAAAACCGTATTATACGTTCCCAGGGTTATCTCGTCAGCACCAAAGAGACCAAAGGTGATGCCCTCTCCAAGAACAGGCAAGATCTCCGATGCCGGATCCACTCCCAATTCATCACCCACCTGCTGAATGAGTTCTGCTGCGGCAGTAGCGCCCTCATCAGTAATCATACGTGCAATAAAACGAACATACCCTTCGATATCCACCCCGAGGACAGACAAAAGGGTCGGAACATCTTCTATCTGCTGCGTGCCACGATTTCGAAAGGGGGCTACAAAGAAATCCCGTGTAAAAGCTGGCGATTGATCCACATGGGTTACGGTTTCCCAGAGAAAATCTTCACCCGTCATGGATATACCGCTCAGCACTCCCTTATAGGAGCTGAGGAAAGAAAAGAAGTTTTCATGAGAAAGGAGGGAGTATTCAATTTCCAATAGATTCCATGCTTCAAAAACCATGGCGCCCATGTAGGAAGGATCGATATACATCAACACATCATTGGTGTTGCGTAGTGCGCCAAGCTTTTTTTGAAAGGAGGAACTCTGTGACAAGGATGTCTGATCCCCTGCAAGGGCTGCATACTCTTCATGGGCCTGTTCCGGTGTTGCACCGTAGGTCATAAGAAGGTAGGAATCCTTATTCATTCCCACAATGAGGCTCATGGGAGTATCACCGGCAAAGGTCAGATGGAGCTCCTGCCCGTCCCACTCAACTGTGGCCTCAGTCTCATCAATCTCTTCCATAATATACTCAACCAAGCGATATTTCAAAGCAGGGTCGGAAAGGGGGAGAAAGAAGGTAAATGACCCCGTAAAATCATCCATCTTGAGTTCCATATTCGTACTGACAATCCCAAGGGGGCGGTACGGGTCGATGCCACGAAAAAACTCCGCAGGGCTTGTTTCATCCGAAATCTCTGCTCCCTCAGCAAAAAGCTGCCACGCCTCTTTCACTGAAAACTGGCCAAGAATAGAGTCTTCTTCCACATCATACTGCAAGGCCTCTCCCAGAGACGCAAAAGAGCGTGCCATGGTAAAAAACACCGCCTTGTCGGGAATAAATGCGGGAACTTCATCCTTCAAGGGACGATCCGTCCAGTGAAAAACAACAATTGATATGGCAACAACCGCAAGGACAAGAACAGGAACGAGCATCTTTTTCATGAAAATTTTCCTTCTGAAAAAAGAGAGTAATGCGCCTTTAAAATAGCTTATTTTACCCTGTCCGGCATATTTTTTCCTGAACGTGGTGCGTATTCTCCATGGGGGTCTAAAACATCACGCAG
The DNA here is from genome assembly GCF_000474745.1 of Chitinivibrio alkaliphilus ACht1. Lineage (NCBI taxonomy): Bacteria > Pseudomonadati > Fibrobacterota > Chitinivibrionia > Chitinivibrionales > Chitinivibrionaceae > Chitinivibrio > Chitinivibrio alkaliphilus. The sequence continues at coordinate 51,883 of NZ_ASJR01000005.1, forward strand.
GGCATCCCCCAAAAAGTTGTATGCCATTACGGTAATCAAGATAAAAAATCCGGGGATGAGGAGCCACGGATAGGCCGCAATACGTGTTACGTCCATAGCATCGGAAAGCAGCAATCCCCAGCTCACCTGCGGATCCTGTATGCCCAACCCCAAAAAACTAAGACTGCTTTCAAAAATAATGTATCCTGGAATAGAGATAGTAAGGGTTACCACGAGGTATGAAAAGGTTTGTGGAATAATATGGCGTAGTATAATTCGTACGGGATGCTGCCCCATGGCCTGCGCCGCCTGTACATACTCTTCCTCGCGAATGGCCTTGGCCATACCTCGAATAATACGGGACATCCCCGCCCATCCGATAAAACTCAGGATAAACACGATCATAAAATAGACCTGGGAAGAGGGCATATCCATGGGAAAAATAACCCGCAACCCCAAGAGGAGGTAGAACCCGGGAATCATCATCACAACTTCCGTAAGACGCATAATAGCCCCATCAACCATGCCACCAACATACCCTGCAAGCCCACCAAGGAACACCCCCACAAGGGTACTCACGGCAACACCAACAAAACCAATGGTCAGAGAGACCCGTGAGCCATAGAGTATACGGCTGAAGAGGTCCCGCCCACGCATGTCTGCTCCTAAAAGATAAAAACGGCCTTCGCCGCAGGTAGTACCCACAAGACGACGCCCAAGGGGAAATACCCCCCAGAGGCGAGCCGATGGATCCGGTGCAAAAAGCCGAAGATAGTAGGGACGCCTCCGCTCTTCACGATATACCCGCTGGCGATAGTGATCAAAGGTGTATTCACTCTGGTAGAAAAAGGGACGAAAGGAAAAATTCCCCTCTGCATCAAAAAAATAAATGCGTGTCGGCGGTGCATAGGAGTGACGACGCCACTCGTCATCCGGTTCCAAGGGCGCGAGAAACTCCGCGAACAACATTACCCCATACAAAAGAAGGAGAACTCCTCCGCCAACCAGAGCAAAGGGATGCCTTTTGAGAGCATCAACGGTTGTCTTCACAGCGCCTCCTGATCCTCCTCAGAAACCGCAGAATCATCCAGGGGTTCCCCATCGGCCTGTTCATTGCCGGAAAGCCGCTTCCAGAGATCGACAAAATACTCTCGGTCATCTCCCCGGGCAATGCCATAATAGAGTTCACTATTTCGCGCATCAAGCACACTTACGGTTGGGCGCTGCTCCACGACATCATCCTCCGCCAGATCTGCCAAGGCGGTATGCATCTTATGCAATCCAATAATTACAGACATCTGCCCCTTATGCTCCCAATAGGCGGAGAGGCTGGCATAAGGAGAAAGAGAAATAACATCGTGCTCTTCGGGAATACGCTCTGCCTCTTCGGAAGTTACTAAGAAACCTGCCATATAGTGGAGCAAACTATCTTCCCCCCCATCATAGGGATAAAACACACTCATCAGGGGTGAGAGAGTATCAACACCAACCTCGGAAAGATCCGACATCAGCGAATCCAACAGTGTTCCCGCTATTTCATAGGGATTTTGCGCTGATACGGTAATGGGAACCAGATATCCCCCGGGACGGTAATCTTCTACAAATTCAACTCGGGAATACCCCCCATAATAGGCATAAATTCCAATGAGCACCACAGCTACTGCTGCAACAGCAAAAAAAAGATTTCGAATCAGTTTATTCCGTATCATACAATACCTCTTACTCGTTCAAGGGATCACGTTCAAACAGATCATACTCCTGAGGAGAAAGATCCAGAATTGTCATTGCTTTGGAAAAATCGCTCTGCAGGGGAGCTGTAAAGATCTGCTTCTTTTGGGTAAAGGGAGAGACAAAGGAAATATATCTGGAATGCAGGGCTTGGCGAGAAAATGCTGCGTACATGCGATATGCAAAGGGACGCTCCATGGGTTCCAACAACTTCACCCGACTCTTATCCCCCAAATAGAGATCGTCACGTACAATGGGAAAACCAGCATAGGCAGAATGAACACGAATTTGATGCGTCCTTCCCGTATGAATACGAAATGCCATGGCAGAGATTCCGCATCGATAGCGTAATAGTGCATAGTCAGTACAGGCTGCCCGCCCATCCTGCCGCACGGCTCGTTTAATAGGGCTCGACTTACTACGCCCCAGGGGAGCCTCAATACGGCCGGATCGCTCCGGGTATCGGCCAAGACAAATGCCAAGATAGCCCTTGTAGACTTGTCGATCCATAAAAAGACGGCTCATTTTCTCATGCACTTCTTCATTCTTGGCAACAAGAAGAATGCCGCTAGTATCTTTATCGAGGCGGTGAATCAGACGTGGGGTGCCGGGGCATGAACGCAAATAGTGATATACGCCGTTGAGAATCGTCCCTCCGGGGTTTCCATTACCGGGGTGTACAATCTGTCCTGCCGGTTTATTTAGCACCATAATATGTGCATCTTCGTGCACAATATCAAGGGGAATATCTTCAGGCTCTACGACCATCTCCCGGGGAGGTGCTAAAAGCTCCTGCAACAAAACTGACACAAGATCACCTTCCCAGAGAACACAACTTTTTTTACTCTTCTTTCCATTTACTAACACCTGTCCTTTTTGGATAGCGGTTTGGATTCTAGTCCGAGATGCCTCAGAAAGAAGATGAGAGAGAAACACATCAAGGCGAATTTCAGCCTCGTTGGGGGTTATACGGAACTCCATTCAGGCCCCCTTTCCAGAAGATTCATCCTCTTCGCCACGCACAGTGCCAATAAGAATAGCGGCAATACCAAGGCTCAGCCAAATATCAGCAAAATTGAATATGGGCCACGGGTCTGCTGGAAAGAAACCAAGGTCAACCTTAATAAAATCAACCACCCCTTCCGGATATATCAATCGATCCATCAAATTTCCCAAGGCACCGCCAAGTACAAAGGCACTTCCCACAAACATCCATGGGGTTTTTTCCCAGGAAAGCGACCGCACAAAGAAGGAAAGAACCACAAGGGCGATCATGCCGAAAATAATGAAGAAAGCGCGACTTGAAAGCCCGGGAATAAAAACCGATGGGTCAATACTCCAGAGAGCACCGGGATTAAATACCAGGGTAAGGGAAAAAACATCACCCCACACTGACAGATCGGTATAGGGTTCAAGATATCGCAAAGCAAGACGCTTGGTTACAAGATCTATAATAAAGGCCGAACAACTAATTAGAAAGAACCATCGCCACGCAAGACTCGGTGTTTTCATACAACCCTCACGAAAAATAACATGGCTAAATATAATTAGAAACCGGGAGGCACATTAAGATTCCTGGAAATTTTATCTTGCAAGAACGCAAGGCTTTTATGCTTATCATAACTCCAAAGAGGTGCACAGAGGGTATTATCGTGCCGTGGCGTATCAGCCATAATACGATGATACACCATGCTACGGGGAAGCACACGCATCATTTCAATCAGAAGAGCTCCATATTCATCTAGAGAGACGGGCGCAATCTCCCCTGCTTGATAGAGTTTTTCAAAGGGGGTATTACGAACAATCATCAACTGATGAATTTTTACGCCTGCCACAGGAAGCTGCCCGACACGGCGGGCTGTATCCAGAACCTGCTCGCGCGTTTCTCCCGGAAGGCCTACCATAAGATGCGCAACCACCTCAACCCCTTGAGCGTGCAAGGCTTCAACGGAGTTGACAAAATCATCAAAGGTGTGTCCCCGGTTAATACGCGCCAAGGTTGTATCGTGGGCACTTTGCAAGCCGAGTTCAACGGAGATATATGCGCGCTGCGCAAGCGTTCCTAGATAGGCATACAGCTCGTGCGTAAAAGCATCGGGACGGGTTCCCACAGCAAGACCCACGACATCGGGAACCCCCAAAAGGGCCTCGTAAAGCTCCTCCAATACCGGTTGCGGAGCATAGGTGTTGGTATAGGGCTGCAAATATGCAATAAAGGATGTCTTTTTTTTATGGCGCCGCGCCAGACGACGGCAGGACTCATGCAGCTCCCGGGCAACATCGGTAGATACGCGCTGTGCCACCGGGCTAAAAACAGTGTTGTCACAGAAGAAACACCCTCCGGATGCCCCCTGCATATGCGGACAAGAGAACCCCCCGTTGATAGGGACCTTAACAACAGGCATTCCAAAGCGTTCTTTGAGATACTGCCGATAGGTGCGATAGGGAAGGCTCATACTACAAAAAAAGTCCCGCACACTTGTCGGGACTTTACACAATCGATTTTCATAGTTCCCTTACGCGGGAATAATACTAACGAACTTCCGCTTGTTTTTGCGGGTTCGGAACTCAACAGTACCTTCAGCTTTAGCAAAAAGAGTATTGTCACTTCCAATACCGACATTTTGCCCAGGATGAATTTTGGTACCTTTTTGACGAACAATGATGCTGCCCGCAGTAACAAGCTGTCCACCGTAGGCTTTTACACCGAGCATCTTCGGATTACTATCGCGTCCATTACTGGAACTACCCTGACCTTTTTTATGTGCCATTATACTCTCCGAATTTAGCTGTTTATAGAGGTAATCTTAATTTTCGTATAGGCTTGTCTATGCCCATTCTTTCTCTTGTAATCCTTCCGACGTTTCCGCTTGATTACAAGAACCTTTGCACCCTTACCGTGCTCTACTACTTCCGCTTTTACTTCTGCACCGTCAACAGTGGGAGAACCGACCTTTGTATCTGCTCCATCACTTAAAAGCAGTACGCGGTCAAGAACAATCTCGTCACCCTCTTTTGCATCAATAAGCGGAACTTCAAGGACATCACCCTCAGTTACCTTATACTGGAAACCGGCCTGTTCCACGATTGAAAACATTATTATCTCCTTATATCCATGATTTTCCGCTTGAAAATAGATCAATCCATCAATGAAAAGCAATTTTTTTTATAAAAACACCGGAAAACCACTCCGTGCCAAACCTTGAAGGAAAAAATACCCCCATACCTTTTGGTTTTACTGCTCAAAACGTATTTTACACGGCAAAATAAATCGAAAATGTACTATACAAAAGGATTAGACCATGTCTCAAAAAATTGCAGTAGCGATTATCGGTTACGGAAATGTTGGACGCGGCGTACAGACCGCCCTCAAACAGAACCCTGATATGGAACTTATGGGGATATTCTCCCGATCTCCTGAGCGGGTAAAACAGGATGTTCAGGATGTGCCCGTATATTCTGTGGACGATTTGCAGGCCTTACAGAAATGCTCCGTGGCAATACTCTGTGGAGGATCAAAAAACGACCTTCCCGTACAGGGGCCCCATTTCGCCGCTCACATAAGTACTGTGGACAGCTATGACAACCACAGCTGTATCCCTGAGTATTTTAATAAAATGAACCCGATTGCCCGGGATAACAAAACTGTTTCTGTTATTTCTACCGGATGGGATCCAGGAACCTTTTCCTTAGAACGAGTCTTAGGCAACGCCTTTCTTCCCGGAACAAAAACATACGGATTTTACGGTGTCTCGGAAAAGGGCGGACTCAGCATGGGGCACTCTGATGCACTCCGCACCATAGAAGGAGTAGCCGATGCACGACAATATACCCATGCGATCCCTGAAGCCATTGAGCGGGTACGCCGTGGAGAAAACCCTGATCTAAAACCGGAAGAAATGCATTGGCGGGAATGCTACGTTGTATTAGAAGATGGTGCAGATGCAGAAAAGATTGAAAAAGAGATTACAACCATGCCGGCCTATTTTGCGCCATACAAAACAGAAGTCCACTTTATATCTGCCGAAGAGCTCAAAGAAAACCACGCAGGGTTTCCCCATGGAGGAATGGTTATCGGTTCGGGATCTCTGGGCGGCACGAATCGCGGTACAATTGAATATCACAATACGTGGGACAGCAACCCCGCTGCCACGGCAAATATTCTCGTGGCCCACGCACGAGCCGCGCATCGCCTGCGGGAAGAGGAAAAATTTGGTGCGTATACGATTGTTGATATTCCTCCAGCCTATTTTTCCCCAAAAAGCCACGACGAACTTCTCGCAGAATTTCTCTAGGGAGGAGCTGTGAAAACTACCACAATTGGCCCAAATAGGCTCCCCGTAGAAGCGGTGCAAAATTGTCTCCGTCGTGGGAAAACCCCATTCTACCTGTACGATCAAGGACTTATTCGGAAACGATGCCGCCTGCTTCAGGAGATGCCCAACGCCTTTGGTGTATTTCCCCGCTACGCCATGAAGGCAAACTCAACTCGGGCTATTCTGCAAGAAATCCATGCTGCGGGCGTGGGCATTGACGCCAGCTCCTTTAATGAAGTACGTCGTGCAGAAATGGCTGGCATCCCTCTTGAGAACATGCTCCTTACCACCCAGGAAGCTCCTTTTGGAGAAGATCTTGATACGCTCGTAACCTCTATTGAACAAGGCTTGCGCTACAATATTTGCTCTCAGACCCAACTCGAAAATATTGCTGTGCGCCTTGCACCGGAAAAGCGCCGCTTTTCCATACGCGTCCACCCCGGTGTCGGTTCAGGAGAATCTGTCACACGTAATACAGGAGATAAATACTCCTGCTTTGGGGTGCATCTCAGTGATCTCCCGGCGCTGCTGTCACGCGCCCATGAATTGGGTGTTGTCTTTGATCAAGTCCATGTCCATATCGGTTCCGGCGGTGATCCTGCCGTGTGGGAAGAAAATATCGATCGTGAACTTGGCTTTGTGGAAACCTATTTTCCCCAGGCAACACGGGTAAACTTCGGTGGCGGATTTAAAGAGGCTCGCATGCCTCATGAAACAGCAGCAGATGTGTACAAACTCGGCCAGACTGCCAAAAAGAAGGTAGAAGAATTTTACGAGAAGACAGGCAGAAAGCTTACTACAGAGGTAGAACCGGGAAATTTTCTTGTGGCCAATAGTGGGTATCTTGTGACCCGTGTAGCAGATATCAAGCAAACCGGGGATCAGGGGTTCACCTTTATTCTTCTCGATGGAGGTATGGAGGTAAATCTCCGCCCGCTCCTCTATGGAGCACAGCACCCCTTCTACATCCTTGACGAACATGGCACTGTTCGCTTTGATGAGTTCCATACTGATCAACACTGTGAGGAACGTGAAGATCTTATTGTCGTGGGGCGCTGTTGCGAAAGTGGAGATTCCTACACACTACAGGACGACCATGCCATTGTGCCGCGCAGTATGATTCGTCCGCGGGTTGGCGACACCTGTATCGTGGGAGGAGTAGGGGCGTATTGCTCAAGCATGACGCCCTTTAACTACAACTCTCACGAGCAAATTAGTGAATATCTTCTTACGGAACGTGGAGAGTGCCACTGCATACGCAGTCGGCAACGCCTTGAGCAGATTGTTCAAAACGAACACTCTCTACCGCCGGCTTAACAAACGTGCGGGAGAACACTCCCGCACTAGTTATTGCACAGAGGCAAGTTTGGCATCAATAAAATCATACAGCTGTTTCTTACTCTGTTTATGCGCATTAATACGGCTCACAAAGGAGTTGGTTTCAAAACACCCCCGAACGGCATTGAAATCGCTGTTGCAGCATTCGCCATCACCGTCGATACCAAAGCCCACCATGGAACGTGAATCAAACTCCTTTGATGCATCTTCAATAAAGTAGTCGTCCAAACGCATGGTTATCTCAAGCCACTCCGCAAGGTACTTTTGTAACTTTTCCACAGGCATCTCATGGGGATACTGACCACAAAAGGTCTTCACTCGGGCACAGACCCAGTTCCAGGCATATTCATGATAGGAATCATGGAATACAGCCATGCGCTCAAGAAGTGCATCAGGAGTATCAACCTCTCCCCGTTCAACCTCTTCTAAAAGGGCCTCCACACACACCTTGGGCACAATACATCCAGCCACATCAACCCACTCCCCCATTCCTGTTTCCGAGGAAGGGGAAAGGACTGTGCGCAACTCCTCCACAGTGGAAAAGGTTCTCCATTGCAAGCGGTTACAAAAGACATTACCGCAATACTTCTTAATGCCCATACTGTAATAAACGAGCCCCTTTTCGAGGGAATAGAGCGGGATGTCAACCCCTTTATATTGGCAAAATTCGCGGTTAAACCCCTTTTCTTCATGAAGCCGAAGTAAAATATCACGGCCACGTATAATGGCATCGACACTGTTTGGGGTCAGCAAATCAAAATTAATAAGATCTCGGCAATGACCGGTTCGTCCGTCCCGAGTGGGCCATTTATCGGCATCACGAATTGTTCCCACAGATTTCAGGTTTACCCCAGGCACTAAGATTGACAGGGAATTTTTTCCTTCGAGAAGATAGGAGTAGGGTAAATCCTTTGTATCACAATGAGAGGTGTGCCGCCCCATAAGGAGGGTAAAATCGCCTACCCGCGCTGGCCATAAGATATAGGAATCACTGGCCGTTTTTGACCCCCGTCCCATAACCCCTTGATGTATGGGACCTAACTTATAGGCATGATTACTCTGATTTGAACCACTTCCCGCATTCATAAAAGAAAGATACGCTGAAATAAGGAGGGTCGAACGGTGATGGGTTGCCGTGAAAGGAGCTGCAAATACCGCAAAGGCTTCTCCATGATGCCCAATAAAATTCGCAAAAAAGAGGGAGTGCTCCGCCGAATACTGTTTTGCCAACTCGGCTCCTTCGCCAATGAAGCAGTTTGACACAATAGAGGCATCGAGTAACACAGCATTTTCATTAATAATGAAATTATCCGCAATAACCCCCGTGCCAATACGCACAGCACCCTCCATGGTACTATTTATGGAACCATTTCGCAGGCGTTCTGCCCCAGTAATACGGGCATTTTCTCCAATAGCAACATTCACAATGTTTCTGGAGCTCACAATGCGTGTATAATCTCCTACCCACCCTCGTGTTCCCCGTTTTTTATCAATACAGTGCTGTGCAAAGCAACGAAGCTTTTCCATCATACGAGGTCGATGGCGATAAAACACATAGAAGTAGGCAAATTGCGCACTGAGAGAATCAAACATGGGGACGGCACGCCCCCCTTTTTCATTGAGAACCCGTACGGAAACACCATTGCCGAAGGTGCTCTCTCCTTTTACATAGAGGGCATCGACATTTTCAATAAGAACATTATTGCCAATGGTGTAATTTGCAATATAGTTATGAACCCGATGAATAAGGGTGTCACTGCCAATTTCACAGTTGTGAATACGAACATCATATACCCCGGAAGGGGTTTTTATTCCTGCAGCATTCGTAAAACTGCGCCGAAAACACCCCAAGCGTACTTCGCCGGAAAAACGAGTGTTTCGCACACGGCTCTGATCAAAGGGCGGTTGAACATGAACGCAACTCCAATCCTCCGCTGAACAGCCATTTTTTTCAAGCGCCTCGATTTCCCCTGAAGTAAGCTCGCGATATTCCATATATCACCATGATTGTGTTTAAGTTATGAGTAGTATACTACGCAATTCTACATTGTGCCAGTCTTTTTTAGATCATCAAGAAAAAGAGAGCCATCAAAGATTTTCTTTGCCGGACCTGTCATATACACAGAATCGTCCACCGCTCCGCCCCACTGAATGTGTAAATCCCCCCCCGCAAGATGAACCGTTACACTTGTACCATGACGATTGGTCAAAACCCCGGCAACCACCGCGGCGCATGCTCCCGTTCCGCACGCCATGGTTTCACCGCAACCGCGTTCCCACACACGCATCTCAACCTCAGTAGGAGAAATACATCGAATAAACTCAACATTGGCTTTATGGGGAAAGATATCCATCTGCTCAATACGAGGGCCATCCTCCTGTACCATCTTCGTGGTTATCTGGGGAACATGTAGTACAACATGGGGGTTTCCCATGGACACAGCCGTCATGGTGTATGTCCGATCGCCCAGAGATAAAGGGGCGTTCACACAGGTATCACTCTCCCAGACAAGGGGGATATTCTCCGTAGTAAGAATGGGAACCCCCATATCAACCCGAAACCCCTTCGGATCAGCAGTGACTTCCTTTATACCGGCTGCAGTCTCAACGGCCATACTCGCTTGAGTCCACCCGCGCTTTTCCTGCACAAAGGCTGCAAAACAGCGAATGCCGTTACCGCACATTTCAGCTTCACTCCCGTCACTATTATATATACGCATGCGGAAGTCTCCCGCCCCCTCAGGGGGAAGGAGAAAAATTACTCCATCGGCACCAACGCCAAAGTCAGGGTCGCATAGGGCGGGGACAAAGGATTTTATTTTCGTGTCATCATCATCAATAAGAAGAAAGGTATTACCTAAACCGCTCATTTTCGTAAAAGAGATATTCATACTACCATCCGGGAAAAGATGCATCTAAGATATTTTGACTTATTAGTTCTACAGCCCTGCTCCGCCCAATTTGTTCACTCTCACTGTGCGCATCATACACGCCGCGTTCATGAAGCATGCCTGAAAAGAGAGTATCCCGCTCTACCGCATCAATAAACAGGACCTCCACCTGTACATAAATGGAGTAGGAGGAAATTTCCGTGTCGTGCCGCGCCCCGCGATACTCTTCCGCCTCTTCTCGATACTGACGAATGGTTGCCTGCAAATGAGCATCTCCATCAGAACCAACCACAGAAAGGCCACGTCGCCCAAAGAGAGCACGAAGGCTGTCGGTCAGCTCTTCATCGAGACCGTATACCAAAGCCGCATCATCGGCAAGGGGGATTTCCACCCGTCGAATATGGGGTGGAATGGAGGTGCCGTGAAAACTATAATAGGCACACCCCGTAACACAGAGAAAGGTGACAACAAGCCACCTAAGAGAGCCCATGTTCCAACTCCAGAAAACGTCGGGCCCGATCTGCACGAAGACGATCCAGAGTATCCGACGTGGGGCTGTCTATCTCTGAAGAGAGAGCAATGCTGCTCTGCATAAGCTCTGCGGTAATACTGTTTATGGTGTCCACAGAGCAAAAATCAACGATGCCACACGCTATGCCGAGACGAATATTGGACGTCAGATTGAGCATTTGTGAAATGGAGAGAAGTCGGGCATATTTTAAATATCCCAGGGAGCGAAAGACCTTATCTTCCAATTCAAGCGGAGCTTCTTCCATAAGAATCCTCCGCGCCTCTTTCTCCTTTTCAGCCACGGAGGCAAAGACGTCCTCCGCTTGCGCCATAATCTCTTCCTCCGTGTCACCCGCATAGGCTCCTGCAGTTACTGTAAAAAGAGCACCCCACGCATCCGACCCCGCGCGAAACTTCCCCTCTGCAGCACAGCCCAACTGACTGATACCGCTCAATACATCGGTAATTGTATCCGTGAGAACAAGGGCTGGCAAATGCATGGTTCCTTCCACGGAGAGCCCCGTACCGCAATCTTTCACCCGCGAGAGAAGAAACCCATTTTTATCAGTGTAGGCATAGGGAAGATATTCACCTAATACGGTATCCGCATCATTCACCCGCTTCCACCCCTCTGCCATACAGGCGGGAGACACATCGGCAAACAGGGCAAGATGATTTTCTCCGTTCACGGTCATTATCGGCTCTGACTGGTGTAAGGCCACCCCGCGATCACCATCCTCCTTTGTCACCGCCAGGGAGATGTAGTCGCGTTCAAAAAGAAGAGTCTTCTCAACATCGTGCAAAGAGCTAATATTCAACACCTCGTACTGCGGGGAGAGCCGTTGCGATGCCGTTGTAACTTCCTGAAACACCATGCTTTTCTCCATGAGAGAGGCTTGGGAAGGAAAGGGATATTTCTCAAGATTTCGTGACAATTTCAACCGCACTGCCAATAGGGCAGACGCATCCGTTTTGCGTAACCAGAGGGGTTTTTCCCGTACAAGAGCTTCCATATTCATTTATAAACCAGTCTCCATTCTATGTATTTTGTCGCGCAATACTGCGGCAAGCTCATATTTCTGTTTTTTAACGGCCCGATCAAGCTCATAGCGCAAATACTCTATCTCAGAGTGAAACCCCTTTGTTTTCGCGTAGTGATAGGGTTTCCCGTGATAATATCTACTCCGCCGGTTTGCCCGTAATTTCTCACGGACAACACCATCAAAGGTGTCATAACAACTACGGCATCCTGCTTGAAGATCTTTCTGAAAGGCGCTCTCTTTTTTTCCACAGCGGTAACAACGTTTCTCAGGAGGGACAAACTCATCAACCTCCTGCTCGTCGACAGAGGAAAATTCTTCTTGCTCCTCATCAAACTCTTCATACTCCTCAAAGGAATCAAGCTCTTCACGCAAAGGGTCGGGCACGTTAATACCCATCTTCTCTGCACACTCCGTGCAGATATGCCGACTGTGCGTATCGCGTCCTTCCACTTGCGTAAGCATAATTGTGGCGGGGTTCTCCCCGCACGACTCACACATTTTCATAGGGTACATCCTTTTTTTCCAATATGCCGTTTTGCAAGACCAGACAATAGTCCATAGCACGGGCTACTTCATAATCATGCGTGGCGATAACAACGGTTTGACCGGTATTTTTGTTTAACTCACGGAGCAGGTGAAGAAATTTTTCGGTATTCTCTCGATCCAGATTGCCCGTAGGCTCATCGGCAATAACAACCGTTGGCTCATTGAAGAGCGCACGACCCAGGGCGATACGCTGCTTCTCTCCGCCGGACAATTCCGATGGGTAGTGGTTATCACGCCCAACCACTCCAAGAGTTTTTAGAAGCTCTTTGGCACGGCGCCGTGCCTTCTTCAGCGGCGTGTGTGCAATCAATCCCGGAAGAAAGATGTTTTCACAGGCAGTAAAATCATTGAGTAAATGATGAAACTGAAAAACAAAGCCAATTTCCCGATTTCGCACCCGCGTAATCTCATGCTCCTGCAAGAGGTCAATGCGGTGGCCGCCGATAGATACCTCGCCTGATGAGGGAATATCCAGCCCACCCATAATCTGCATAAGCGTTGTTTTTCCTGAACCGGACGCCCCCATGACAGCCACCATATCCCCTGCACCTATGGAAAGAGAGATCCCCCGTAATACATGTACCGGAGCAGTGGTGTCTGAGAAGGTTTTATGAATATTTCGCAGGACAATCATTTAATCAATCCTTACGGCTTCTGCCGGAATAAGTTTTGAGGCCCGCCACGCCGGATAGAGAGCTGCAAGCAGGCACAGAATATTTGCAGCAACAAATACGGAAATGACATCACGAGGCATAAGCAGCACTGGAAGGGAGCTAATAAAATACACATCACCGGGAATGTCAATCAGCTGATAGGTGTCTTGTACCACACACAGGGTGATACCTGCAATGGTTCCTCCCAAAGATCCAATCAAGCCAATAATTCCTCCATGAAGAAGAAATATTTTCACGATGGAACTGCGTCGAGCCCCAATGCTGCGCAAAATCCCGATTTCACGGCGTTTTTCCATAACCATCATAACAAGGGACGAGGCAATATTAAAGGCGGCAACCAACATAATCAAGGAGATAACAATAAGAATCACCCGTTTTTCCACTTCCATCCACTGAAAAAGAGACTGGTTCCTGCTTTCCCAATCCGTTCGTTTAAATTCATGTCCCACAACCTCATTAAGCTCTTTAGCTACAGCGGCCGCCGTAAAAATATCTTCACATCGAAAATTCAGAAACTGAACCCCTGCGACATTGTATAAACGTTGGGCTTCATCTAAGTTGATATAGGTAAAAAGGCGGTCATATTCATACATGCCTGTTTTAAAAATACCCGCCACGGTAAACCGACTCATTCGAGGTGTCATGGTGGTCAAGTCGCCTTCGCCGGCAGTACTCATGAGAACCACCTCACTGCCCACATCCACCCCAAAACCGCGAGCCAATTCTTCTCCGATAATAATAGCAGGATTCTTCCGATCCCGTTGCGAATAGGCACTATCAAGGCCCCACTCTCCCCGCACCATCTGTTGTGCCACCGTGGTAATACGTGACTCTAAACTATCCACAACACCAAAAACCTTTACTCCATCCTGTATGGGAGGAACATCATGCACCGGATTCGTATACTCAATAACCGATTTTGCTTCAATGGAGGGGGATACCGCAACCACAGAAGGATGCTCCTGCACTAAGGCAGCAAGGGAGTCATAATTTTCAAGGGGGCGATAAAAGTAGCGACGAAGCTGTCCATGCGGAAGAGCACCGGTTATCTGATCACGTACTTCCGTTTGAAATCCATTTGATATGGAAAGGGCAACAATAAGTACCATGGTGCCAAGGAGTACTCCAAGAATGGAGATATTGGTGATGAGGGTAATAAACCCCATCTTCCGGCCTCGCAGATATCGAAGAGAAATAAAGAGTTCCACAGTGCCCCCGACTGAATTCAAATCATAGGGTAAAATATGTTATGCACAGGCTCAGGAGATATTTCGGAAGATCAAAACTCGCCCCATATACGAAAAGAGGCGGCATATAGCCGCCTCTTCCTCAACCAACCGTTGCGGTCGGTTGATATCTCATCATCACACACATTCACATAGAGTGGGGGGAGTTTCCCACTCGGATACAATATATAAATTTTTTTCCTTTGTAAACAAAAATATACATTTTTCTTTATTTTTTTCTCTCTCAGGGGCTTCTATCCTACTACAAGAGTGCTTTCTCAAAGAAACTCCGTTGTCTCGTTTTCTCCTTATCGTGAACGCCCCTTACCGGAATCCGTAATTTCAACCAGCTGCGGTGGGTAGGGATGTAAGAAAGACTGCTCCAGCAAATAGGTTTGCTCAAAACGAATGGCCGCCGACTCAACTAAATGAAGAAGCACGCTGAGGGGAATCCGCTCATCGCGATACTCCTCAATGGTACGAACAAAATAGTGTCGCTCCTGCTCTGTCAATTTTTTTGAAAATCCCCCCATGGCATGTTCAATTACATTTATCCACTGTCCAGGGGTTGGTATCTTTTTCAAAGCAGGCAAAAAGGACTGCTCATACAGAGAAAACACCTCCTGTATGGGACGGTTTTCGTGGTTTGCCACGAGTTTTCCCAACAGACGAAGGCGCTTTTGATCGCACGCCATGAGCAGATATTTCTGGGACGCATGAAAATCCGAGAGAGCTCGCATAGTTTTCTTCTGCTGCACCACTCGGAGGCCTGCATAGGCAAATATCTGAGTAAAGAAATGTTCACGGATAGTAAAGTTTTTTAATCTTCCCTCATCTTCTACGGCACAGTTCTCATAGGTATTCAGCACAGCCCCACCGAAGAAACCGGGACCACGACGAGTCGATGCACCCCGTGATCTCCCCTGATAGACCTTGACATCCTGAAACCCACAGGAGGGAGACCGATTTTTTAAGAGAAACCCCTCCGCTTCAGGAGGATCTGAAAAGTACGTGGATAGAAATTTGTCCATGGCCTGCGTAACATCTTTTTCAACCGCCGGCTGAAACAGAAATCGCCGCCCCTCCTCCTCTACAATTCGTATGGGGTCACGGGGAATCCCATAT
Source organism: Chitinivibrio alkaliphilus ACht1 (assembly GCF_000474745.1). NCBI lineage: Bacteria > Pseudomonadati > Fibrobacterota > Chitinivibrionia > Chitinivibrionales > Chitinivibrionaceae > Chitinivibrio > Chitinivibrio alkaliphilus. The sequence continues at coordinate 67,259 of NZ_ASJR01000005.1, forward strand.
CCTGCTTCAACCTCAGGGCATACAGGGAGATATTCGACATAGGGGGCCAAGGCAGAAACAATCTTATCATGAAGGTTTTCACCATTATAGCGACACGCAGCAAAACCGAGACACTTGCTGACAACAATCCGTGGTTTGGGAAATTCAGGAGACGACATGGCAGGTCCTTTTTAAAGATCAATCATACAAAGAGTTACATCATCCGTAAGGGGAACAGCACCAACAAAGAGCTCCATCTCCTTGAGCATATGTTCAAGGGAATCGCCCGGTGCTTCATGACGATATTTTTTTAAGGTACTCACAATGCGTTCGATACCAAAGGGGATTTTCTCGCGGTTAAAAGCCTCGCTCATACCATCCGTATAGAGGAAAAGGCGACTCTCTCCATAGGCGTAGGAAAGAGATACATCGCGTATACCGAGATCGGGGAACATTCCCAGAAAGGTTCCGCAGGAAGAAAGTTCAGACACAGTATTTCTCCGTGTATCAAGCAAATACACAGGGCAGTGTCCAGCGGAGGTAAATACAATTTCACGGGTGTGAACATAGATTCGTCCATAGAAGGCGGTAACAAACTTGCCTGACGGCACGTGTGACACCAATACATTATTAATACGCCGAAAGACCTCTGCGGGGCCGAGATTCGGGTCTGCATATTGACGAAGCAGAACCTTTACCATACCCATAACAAGAGCGGAAGATGTGCCATGGCCGGAAACATCCGCGATAATCACATCGTATACTCCTGGGGCAACCTCAAAGATATCGTAATAGTCGCCCCCGATTTCCTCTTGCGGAATATAGCGAGCAGCAGCCTGAAAACCCTCTTCACAGGGAACGTTCGAAGGCAATAACGCCTGTTGCACCCGACGGGCCTGCTCCTGTTCCTCCTTGTTTCGCCGATTTATATCCCGCAGTTGATTAATCATAAGGATATTGTCTATGATAATACTGGCGGTCTGCACATATACAGAAAGGTTGGCAATGTCTTGATCGAGATGTTCTCCCTCTGCACCGGACGTATCAAGCCAGAAAAAACCAAGAGTTGGCACAGTGCCCCGTTGTAAAAGTCGCCGCTCACATCGTTCTCGCTCCATTTGGGATGAACACGCGGTAAGACGGGCTTTCAGCTGATCTTTTTGAGAAAGATCCCGTAACAAGGGAAAAACAAGGAAGGAATTGGCGTGAAAAACACGTGCCAGAACGTTATCCTCCTCCTGCACCTGCTCTACATGCAGCGGAGTTCCTTCAAAAAGGGATTTTCGCAGGTCCGAATCACACTCTTCTATGGAGAAAAATACGCGAGACAGGGCGTGCTCCTCCTGGGGAGAGAACCCCATGGATCGATCAAGGCGAAGACCATATCGCTGTGCGTCTAAGGCAAAATAGGCAATTTTATCCAGGGACACAACATCACTAATAGAATACAGGAGAATACCAAGCACCTCATCGATGGTGGTTACGCCGTATAAGAGCTCAGTAAAACGTGTAATAATTGTACTTGCCATAAGATCTTGTTGCAGTCGTGCGTTTTCATGCTGCAGCTCATCAATTATGGCCTGATACTCCCCATGTTCCATACTAACTACATTCCAAAAGATATTTTTCTATAAAATCGTCAATGCTCCCGTCGAGAACAGCTTCAACGTTAGAGGTTTCATAACTTGTCCGGTGATCCTTCACCATGTTGTAGGGGTGCATAACGTATGATCGAATCTGACTCCCCCATTCAATTTTTTTCTTTTCGCACATTTTATCCTGAAGTTCAGCTTTTTCAAGCTCTTTATAGTGATGACGCAAACGAGCCTTCAGCATTTTCATGGCGGTCTCACGGTTTTTTATCTGTGACCGCTGACTTTGACACTGCACCACTATGCCGGTTTCCGTATGGGTAATACGCACCGCTGAATCGGTTTTGTTCACATGCTGCCCGCCGGCACCACTGGCACGATACGTATCAATACGTAAATCGCCCTTATTGATATCAAGGTCTATATCTCCTTCTATTACCGGATAGGAATACACAGACGCAAAGGATGTGTGCCGCCGTGCATTAGAGTCAAAGGGAGAAATACGTACCAGCCGGTGCACCCCGTTTTCTGCCTTCAGATGCCCATAGGCATACTCTCCACGAACCTCAAGGGTAACTGATTTTATTCCCGCACCATCACCCGCCTGATACTCTACCATCTCTACGGAAAACCCTTTCTTCTCAAACCATCGTTCATACATACGGTGGAGCATTCCCGCCCAATCACACGACTCTGTTCCACCAGCACCGCTATGTATGGTAAGTATGGCATTAGAGTTATCATCCTCGCCACTCATTTTTAGAAAAAATTCAAGATTTTGGATATCCCGGAGTAAAGACGCGTATGCCGGGGTAAGCTCAGAGAGTGCCTCCGGCTCTTCTATTACTGTCATATCATAGAGTTCTGAAATATCATCTCCCTCAGCGGCCGCCTTTTCCCATGCCTCGACCACATCTTTTAAGCCCTTCATTTTCTGAAGAACTCCCTGGGCCCGTTCGGTATCATTCCAAAAGGCAGGATCCTGCGACTCCGTAGTAAGTTGTGCTACCACATCACACTTCGTATCAATCTCTAAAAGCCGTTTCAGGTCATTTATACGGTGGAGGACTTTCTCAATCTCGTCTTTGGATATATATTCTTCCATATTTTCTCCTATTTGGGATAGAATATACATATTGTACTACCGCTCAAGGAGGCTATAATAATGGCACTGGAAAAGAAGGAAATCAAAAGATTGAAAGGGCTTGCTCATAGTATAAAGCCCGTTGGACGCGTGGGTAAAGAAGGCATGAGTGAAGCCCTAACAGCTGCTGTTGAAGAGGCTCTTACCGCACGGGAATTAATCAAAATAAAATTTCTTGAAACCGCTGATTTCGACAAGAAAAATGATCCTGCACAATTAGCGCAGCGGCTCAATGCTGAAGTGGTCGGCATCATTGGTCATACGGTTATCCTCTATCGTTATAACAAGGACCTCACACGGCATATCTAAGATGGAACGGGTTATTTTCCATGTTGATATGGATGCCTTCTTTGCAGCCATAGAGCAACGCGATACACCACGCTATCGCGGTGCGCCCGTCATTGTCGGAGCAGCCCCAGGATCCCGCGGAGTGGTCTGCGCGGCAAGTTATGAAGCACGAGCATACGGGGTACACTCTGCCATGCCCATACACATGGCGGTTCAGAAATGCCCCCACGCCTTTTTCGTTCCGCCCCGAAAAGATGCCTACCACGCCGTATCATCTTCACTCATGAAGCTTCTCGGCTCATACTCCCCGCTCTGTGAGCCACTCTCCATTGACGAAGCGTTTCTAGACATGAGCGGTACAGAACGACTTTTGGGGCCTCCTGAAGAGGTTGCTCGCCACATCTCACAGGCCATGGAAGAGACCTTGGAACTTACCTGCTCCATCGGTATCGGGCCAAACAAACTCATGGCTAAAATTGGATCAAATCAACAAAAACCCCGTGGCATTACCCGTATGCCCTTTACCCCGCACGAAATAGTTTCGTGGCTTGCACCGCATCCCGTAGAAATACTCTGGGGGGTTGGCCGGCAAACTGCTCGTATCCTGGCTGATAAAAATATCACCACTGTGGGAGAACTCCAGAAATGTAGTCAGAGGGAGCTCGTATCCCTTTTGGGAAAAGCCGGCATGGATTTGTTTTGGCGCTGTCGTGGCATTGACGAACGTCCCGTCACCCCCACGGAAGAAACACAAAGTATTGGACGAGAAACGACCTTCCAAACAGATTGCGGTGACTATGAGGAAATACGCAAAACACTGCTGCGATTTTCTGAGGAAGTGGCTCGTAGAGCAAGGAAAAAAAATCTGCGCGGACGCAGTATCAGCTTAGTGTATCGTACCGGGAAGGGGCGGCGATGCCGCAAAAGCATTCGCCATGATGGTGCCTGTACCACCTACGATATTTTCACCCCCCTCATGCAACTCCTTACCACCCACTGGATGAGTATCACCCCATTCCGTCTTGTGGGAGTCACCCTCTCAGATTTCTCCGTGGAGATGCAGCAATGTTTTCTTCCCCCAGAAGCTCCATCGGAGCAAAAAACTCAGTGGAACACCGGTGATTACCTCACGGATATGGTATTGCAAAAAAAGGGAATACCGCCCCTACAACGGGGACGTCTACTCTAACTTAGGAAAACTGAATATCGTAGAGTTCCTTATATCGTCCTCCGCGTCGAAGCAGTTCCTCATGGGTGCCCGATTCCACAATCCGCCCCGCATCAAGGACGATGATTGCATCTGCGCCGATAACCGTAGAAAGACGATGGGCAACGACCAGGGTGGTTCTATTTTGAATCAGTCGATCAATAGCCTCCTGCACCAGACGCTCAGACTCGGTATCGAGGGCCGATGTCGCTTCATCGAGAATCAACACCGACGGATCGCGGTACAACGCGCGGGCAATGGCCAAACGTTGTCGCTGCCCTCCGGAAAGGCTTACTCCGTTTTCACCGATATGGGTCTCTTCCCCCTGGGGCAACGCCTCTATAAACTCTGTGGCATTAGCCGCTGCAAGAACCTGTACGAGGCGATCTCTGTCAATATGAGGAGCACCATAGGCCACATTTCGCGCCACCGTATCATTAAATAGGAGAGGATCCTGGGAGACCGTTCCAAATAAACTCCGCAACGATCCCAGTGTGTATTCTTCCACAGGGGTTCCATCTATCCGTATTTCGCCCTCTGTGGCTGCATAATAGAGCGGAAGCAGGTCGAGTATTGTTGATTTACCCGAACCGCTTGAGCCAACTAAGGCAACCATCTGCCCCTTTTGTACGGTAAAAGAAATATCCCGAAGAACCTGCGCATCATAGCCGGGGTAGGAAAAAGAGACCTGATCAAAGACAATGTCATTTTGCAATGTGTCTATCTTCTGACAGCCACGATCATCCTCAGAGGGGATATCCATCACGGCAAAAACCCGGTCAGCGGCGGAGCGACCCTTCTGCAAGTAGCCATGAATTTTTGTCAGACTCTTTATGGGGCTAAAGGTAGAAAAAATAATGAGAAGAAACCGCAGAAAGTCTTCGGAGGAAAAATTCGATGAACCGTCAATAATTCCCCGTCCGGCAAACCAGAGTAAAATGCTTGTCATGAGCAGGGAGATAAATTCATTAAAGGGAGATAAGGCGGCAGATATGCTGCTTTCTCGAAAGGCATCCCGCGTATAGCGGGCATTTGCCCCATGGAATTTTTGAGATTCATACCCCTCTCCGCGAAACATCTTTACGACCTTTATGCCAAAGATTGTCTCGTTGGTTGTTTCTACCATAGAAGAAAAGGAGCGCAACATGCGTCGGGCACGCCGACGAATGGCTCCACCGCCCTTAAATAACACCAGCATTACCACCGGATAAATAAGAAAGATAACCAAGGTGAGCAGGGGGTTGATGATAAAGAGAAGTGTTGTAAAAAGCAGAAGTTTCAAGGGCTCTGTCAAGAGCTGATTAATTGACTTTTTCAAGGATTCCTGAATATCCGTAATATCTCGTACCACCGTAGATACAATTGCTCCGCTTTGACGACTATTAAAATAGGCCATGGGAAGCGAGAGAAGATGATCGTAAAAACGGTTGCGAATAGATTCAACCACCCTGAGATTCAGAAAAGATATAAGAATAGATTTAATATAGAGAACGGTATTTTTCATCGCAAAGAGCACGGGGATCATGATACAGATTGTACGGAGAGCCTCCACATTTGTTCGTGCTCCATTCATGGTAAGAACACGCCACGTATGATATTTCAGCCACTGATTGATATTCTGAAAAGAAAACTCAACCGCAGGAACCTGCTCTATGGTTTCAGAAAAAATGATATCAAGAAGAGAGCTGGCAAACCAGAGCGTTACACCTTCGAGAAACACGAAAATGAGAGTTGTGCTAATTACAGCGAAGAAAAGCAGTTTATGGGGCGCCAAGAAAGAGAACAGTCGTTTATAGCCCGTATTCATTACAACACCTTTACAAAGAAGGAGAAGAATATACCTTTCCTACGGCAGATTAAAGATATTTTTCTTTATTTTGCTATACATTTTACGCCGCTCCATCTCATGGAGATTTTTTTTGATATCAAGGAGTTTTGCTTTTCCCGCTGCTTTTATTTTGTCAGGAGCAGCTTCAAGGGCAGTGAAAAAACTCGCAAGATGTTCCAGCTCACCCTTAAGCTGGTCTCGATGGTTATGAAAACGCTTTTCTTCAAGCTTTGCCACGACAACCGCAGCCTCATCCAGCATCTTGCGATATCTCTCTGTCTTATGTCGCACAGACTGCACACGTTGCTTGACAATTTTGGTAATTTCTCCTTTTATTTTCTCCACATCAGCCGCAGAGGCCTTCGGGGTAATCTGGATACCATCTAACCCATTGGCAACAAAACGTTCGGTGATTCCCAAAATCTCCTCTGCCTCTTGGCTCGCATCACGCAAAATATCCAGATGGGTTTCCACATCTTTTTTAGTTGATAGTCGATAAAGTTAATTTTTGTCATTATAGCTCCTTCGCTCATGCCAGCCGTAGTATATCATAGACTGGAATTAAAAAACAGGGGACCTCCCCTATTTTTTCAAAAAATGCAACACTTCCTGCGCATACTGCTCAGCCCGTGTGTAATCTTTTCCTTCGGCATAACACCGTAAAATAGGTTCTGTATTTGATGCTCGCACATGGACCCATCCATCGGGATAGGTAATTTTAACACCATCCTGTGTGTCTATCTTAGCACCCTTTTGGGCAAAATATCGCTCCGCCGCACCAAGGAGCTCCTCTGCTTCGCTGCGAGAAGAAACAGCAACCTTTTCTTTCACCAAGGGGTATTCCGTCCATTTTCCTGTAAGCCCCATTACCGTAGTTGCCCGTTTTGCCAACAGTTCAAGAATGAGAGCCGTTGCCCCTAAGCCATCACGCACTGTACTGATTTCCGGAAAAATTACGCCTCCATTTCCCTCTCCACCAATACGGCACTCCTCTCTCTGGATTGCCTCAACAACATTCGCTTCACCAATTTTTGTGCGGTACACCGATACTCCATAGGCATCTGCCACATCATCTATTACCATGGAAGTAGAAAGATTTGTAGCAATGTTTCCCGGGGTCCGCTCCAAAACATTTTCAAGGGCAAGAACCAAGGTCATCTCTTCACTGACCGCCTCTCCCTTTTCTCCCATGAGAGCAAGCCGGTCTGCATCGGGGTCATAGACAAATCCGCCACAAAACCCGTCCTTTGACCCGAGAAGTGCCGCCAAATCTCCCAAATGCTCAGGACGTGGCTCTGGATTGTGCACAAAGTCGCCATCCAACTTGGTATGCACCCCTTCCCAGGATACGTTGAGACGAGTAAGCAGAGCAGGAAAAATCACCCCTGCAGCACCGTTTATAGCATCCACGGCAACATGAAGATCTGCCGCCGCTATGGCGGCTGTATCAACGGCGTCACAAATAGCGTCTATATGAGGCGTAACCGCATCCACCTTCTCTGCGGGGGAACCATCATAGCGAAGAAACTCGGGAGCCGAAGGATAGTCTCCTTGCTCAAAGGCCTCGTAGACAGCATCACACTCCGCACCCGAAAAAAGCCGGCCATGACGGTGCACCATTTTATATCCGTTATATGGCAAAGGGTTATGGCTTGCCGTAATAATAACACCCCCATCGGCTGCACCGTGGGCAACGGCAAAGCATGTGGTGGGAGTTGGGGCGATACCAATGGATACGGGGGTTCCCCCAGCAGCACGAATCCCTCGACAGATCGCCTTTTCTATGGCCGGACCGGAGGGACGTGTATCACGACCGACAATCATTCTCTTTGCCCCCCCCGCATGCATCGTCTGGATATAGGCGATGGCGGAAACAAACTCTTCTGTCAACACTTCCGGGTAGAGTCCCCGAATTCCCGATACGGACATTATGGGCAAGGGTGCCATGTATTCTCCTTGTACTTTTTCTGATCAGACAGTACAATATATAACATCGATCTACTCTCTGCATATCCTATTTTCAGGAGTACCACCATGGAACGAGCAACCCGTGCCGATCTTTCACTTATTGTACACATCCTATCCACCTGTTTTTACCATGACCCCTACATCCGGTGGCTTCTTATGACAGAAAAAAAAGAGTCCCTTCCCATACACCATCTGATGCGCTGCATTGCCGACATACTCTTTCGCGTTGGAGATATATATGTCACACCGGGCAGAGAGGGGGTTGCTCTTTGGGATACAGAAGCAAGCTCACTCTTCTCTGTTCAGACACTCCCTGCCTACCTACGCCTCATACTCCACCTTGGACCACAACGGTTCATCCGTGCCTATACAGCCAGTACAGAAACGGCAAAACGACTCCCTGAAGGACCATACACACACCTATTCATGATCGCCGTGCTCCCCCAATACCGTCGGCACGGGTGGGCTCGCTCACTCATTAGCCCCATGACCGAAGACTCCCGTACCCATCCTCTCTATGTTGAAACAGCAACAGAACAGAATAGGAAGATGTATGAGTCTCTCGGATTCATTTGGTTTGATACGATCTACCTAGACACCAAATCACCTCTCTATTTTCTGCGGAAGACTCTCCCTTCATAAATACCACCGGATTCCCCCGTATACCATACGATGAGCCGAGGAAAACTCTGCAGAATCTCCGCCGATACCACCCTGAAAAGCTGCTGAAAGGACAATATTGTCCCGCCGCCGCAAACTGGTTTCCACCATGGCACCCACAGATACGGAGGGATCTTCCACTGCTGCCAGCACATGCGTAGACAGCAAAGTAAGGGGGGTAATTTCAAAGCTTTTCTGCACACCGCCGTAGTGGGTGTTTTTCAGATATATCTGGCCCTGTGTACGCGCGGTGATATAGTCTTCTGCCGATAGGGAGGCACCGTTATAGTGATACTCCCCGCGCAGGGTCAGCCGCGGGGTAAAACGATACAGCAGCCCCGTGGTGAGACGGAAGTAGTCATCATCCTCATGGTCCTCTTTTTCCGAATTTATTGAAAAAACATGGGCCATCTCCAGGGAAAATCCCGCATCGAGAATGCTTTTTTCGTAGTCTATCCCGGCAAGGACATTTTCCTGAAATACAATACATATGGGAGAAATATCCCCCAGGGTGGAATGGACAAGCCGTGTCCGCATGAAGGCGGCACTCTTTTCCCATGCAAAGGAATCTCCCCCCACATACCCCGCTTCAAGCTCATTCATGGCCCCCCAGGGCAAACGAAAGACAAGGCCATCCACACCCCGCCGAAATTCACTGTCTACGGCAGTAAAGGTGAAGGGGGCAATAATATCCGTGGGACTTACAAAAAAGGAGCTTCCCCATCCAAGGGACTGCCGCCCCAGGGTAAGACGCCCCGCACCGGCGGGGACACTGATATAGAGACGATCCAGATCGTGATATATGACAGAAGCAGCATCATCTCCGGGGGAATCGGGCAGAAGGACCGCAGAAAAATCTCCAACCCGATACCCCTCGTGGGGGATTTCATTGTATCCCCGAAGGTCAGACGGTGTATTTTCGCTGTATAATCGGGGAGCCAACTCATACACAGCTCCACCACGTATCCCCCGGGGGAAAAAGAACTCCCCCTCGCCACGAATCCCCGTACGAAGAACCGACCATGACTGATCATCCCGGACAACACCCATGGGCCATGCACGAAGGGAGCCATGCCAATCCACCTCCACGGCACCAAGCCACTGTATACACACAAATACGATAATACTACCCAACAGCACGGGAGCCCCCCTCCTCCGTGTCAGAGTCGATCATTCCATCTCGAATAACCACGGTACGGCGGGCCCGTTCCATAATCCGGGGATCATGGGTGGAAAAAAGAAAGGTCATATCCTCCTCGGCATTGAGGGACTGCATCATATCAAGAAGGGCGGCACCGGTCTTTGAATCAAGGTTTGCCGTCGGTTCATCGGCAATAATAATTTGCGGTCGTGATGCCATGGCCCGGGCAATGGCAACACGCTGCTGTTGTCCCCCCGAAAGTTTTGCGGGAACCCGTTTTTCATACCCCGCAAGGCCAACCTCTGCCAGGATACGCGCCACCCGTTCCTGTCTGGTAGCCTTGTCAACCCCCTGAAGCAGCATAATATACTCCACATTTTCCGCCACGGTAAGAACGGGGATGAGGTTGTACGCCTGAAAAACAAAGCCAATATTGTCACGACGGAAAAGGGAGAGCTCGCGGCTGCTCATGGCCGACACATCCACGCCGTGAATACAGACCTTTCCCGAGGTGGGACTGTCAATACCGGTGATACAGTTCATGAGTGTTGTTTTTCCCGACCCGGAGGGACCCACAACGGCGGTAAATTCGCCCTTTTGTATGGTGAGATCAACCCCACGCAGGGCGTGGACGGCAACCTCTTTTTTTCCATAGGTTTTTGTGATATTTTTTGTAGTAATAACGGTATTCATAAAATTCTCCTTAGATACTTTTTTTCATGGCCTGTGACGGAGACATATATCCGATATACAGGGCCGGGTATATACTTATTATAAGAGTAAGGGCCGATATGATAAGGGGGTATACCACAAATTGATAGAGACGTGCCGCAGGATAAATATGCTCATAGATAGTCATTCCACCAAACTCTATATCATTCCAGTTAATTCCCGTGCGACTTACCACAAAAACAGCCGCACCGCCAAGGAGTATTCCCCCTGCACAGCTGAGGAGAGAAAGCCATCCCGCCTCATAGATAATCATGCGGATAATCTGCGGGCGTGTGGTTCCCAGGGATTTTAACACACCAAACTCAAAAAACCGCTCATAAATAGACATAAAAAGGGTATTGATAACCGTAAAGGCAACAATGACAAAGAGAATCCCCCCGAGAATCATCATACTCCACTGTGTCATACCCATAAGGCTGTACAGCTGCGGCATGAGTTTATCCCAGGTCTCAAAGAGAATCTCCTCTGAAGAGTAGGTCTTTCCCAGAAGGGTATCCTCCGCAGCCTTCCGGGGAGACTGTTTCAGGGAAAGGGCTACCTGTGTATATCCCCCCTCAGAGCGACCCAGCATATGTTGTGCCGTTTCAGCATGTATAAGTGCCACCAATCCGTCCATATCATCGGAACCAAAACTGTATAGTCCGTCCAGACGCATGTATTCCTGGCGCCGCTCCCCCGTTTCGGAATCTGCCACGCTCACAATAAGATGGTCCCCCAGGGATACGTTGAGATCCTGTGCTGTTTTTTTTCCCAGGACAAGGGAATTTTTTTGGGGGAGAAATGTGCTTTCCGGTGACAGTCGCTGGGCAATTCGCGTAATATTTTTTTCCCGTTCCGGATGAACCCCCCAGACCTCAACCCCCGTTGAATTTCGGGCAGAACTGACAAGGCCCGGAGAAACAAGGCGGGGTGAAGAGGCGATGATCCTGTCATCCTCACGCAGAGACCGGGCCAGCTCTTCATAGGCAGGTATCGTGTGATGCGCCTCGGGGTCTTCCTTATAGGCACGGGAGTGTATCTGGGCATCACCGGTAAAACTTGCCGTTCCGTTGCGGATCATATTATCAATCATCCCAGTAATAAAGGCATCGGCAAAGATCAGTCCTGCCATACCCACACTTATTGCAAGGGTTGTTATTGCTGTTCTGCGGGCATTTCGGAAAAGATTACGTCGTGCTGTTGTACATATAATACTCATACTCTCTCCTCAATCAATACGCATGGTATCCGCCGGATTTGTCCGGGCGGCCTTCATGGCGGGAAAAAGACTCACAAAAAGGGTTACGACCCCCACAACCACTGCCGGAAGGGTAAAGCTCAGGGGTATAATATCGGCGTAAATATGGCTCCAGACAACTCCCCCGAAGGTAAAGGGGTCACTCAGGGGGATTCCCTCTGTGGCAAAATAGTAGCTCCCCGACCATGAAAGGGGAAGGGCAACAAGAATTGAAAGGATGGCAAGAATCATCATCTCCGCCACAATGAGCCCAAAAACCTGACCGGGAGTTGTCCCCACAGCCTTTAATACCCCGTATTCACGCTGACGCTCCAAAACAGCCATTAAAACCGTATTGAGAATACCAAATCCCACAATGATCAATATGACAGTTACCCCCACAATCCCTCCTTTCTGATCTGCCTGCATCGCCTCGTAGAGGGAACGATTAAACTCCTGCCAGGGCTCAGCTATATATGGATCAGAAAGGCTTTTTTGTACCTCTGCGGCAAGGTTGCGGGCATTTTCATGTGTACCCACAAGGGATATTTCATGGACCCGATCCCACAATTCATAATACTCCTGGGCAATATCAAGGGGCATCAGCAGAAGCGATTCACTGATGCGCTGCTGATCCGGAGAAACAATGCCCCGTACGGAAAAAATATCCTCCGCAACCCGCCCATAGGCCGTCTGGGAAAACAGATACAGGGTATCTCCGGGGGCAACACGCAGACGCCGGGCAAGGTGCTTGCCCAAAAGGACTTCCGCCTTTTGCGACCGCATATACTCCCCTTCAGTCACCCGGCCGCCATAGGAAAAAACCTCATCATGACGTCGGGGATCAACGGCCCGTACCGATACGGGAAGACTGCGAGTATCTGTTGCCGCAAGGCCGCTGCCAAAGAGTTCTGCCGTGGCAAAGGCCACATCTTCCCGATCTTCCATTGTGCCGAGTACATCCCGGTAATTATCAATGGTATAATACATATCGGGGGTGGAGCGGTATGTGGAGTGGGCGATTTTTACATGACCCGTTTCATTGCGCGTTAATTCCCGTATAATAACATTGTACGATCCCACATTAAAGGCAATAGCCAGGGATGCCATAAAAAAGCCCGCAGTCATGGTAAGAAGGGTCAGGGCGGAACGCCGTTTCTGCCGGAAAATATTTCGAAAGGCTATTTTGAGCAATACCATTATTCCTCCCGTACCGGTTCCCGAAGAGCCGCTGTGGAAAAACGATCCTGTGAAAGGGTAACATCAAATTCCAGATCAAGATAGTGCAGCACCGTTTTTCTGTTTTCTTCATCCTGAGGAACAAGCTCCAGTGTTGCCGGAATTGTTCTGTCTCCGAAGGTCTGAATATTTTTGAAGTTCATTATCCGTACCAATTCGCCGTGTTCATCATAAAACTCCTGTTTCACGGGAAGATTATCCTCCCGTCGGACCTGAATCCTGAGCTCTCCCCAGATAATTGCCCGATCTTTTTGGGGAACAGCTGAAAAATAACGATACTCACTGTCTTCCTGTACAAGTGATACCTCATAATCATCCTTCAGGGTATAGGCTCCGGTCAGGTCGTCATTGGTAAAATCAGAGCCCATCCAGTCAGACATCATCATGGACGGCGGGATTTTTGTAATACGTTCTGTGCGGGGCATATAATTCCACAGCTCCGTACCCACCTTCAGGGTGCCCATATTGCGTTCCCTCCGCGGAGATATCACCTTTATCAACATTTTCTCCTGGCCGTGGGTCCAGCTGAGCATTTCCATTTCCCGCTCCCAGTGGGGCGTGGTAATCTCCATGCGCATCCTCCCCCGGGATGAACTGCTTCGATACAAATCATCAAAGGTGGATACAAATTCCTCCAACGCCGTGTCTGATGCATACACTGCACCGATCATCATAGATACCACTGTCAATATACGCAACATACGCTACTCCTCTGAATCTGGTGTTGTTATTATTTTTTCTAAAAAAGAGACATATTCCGAAAAGGCCCGGCGCCCCCGCGGGGTTATTTCATAGGTTGTACGGGGACGATTATTTTTAAAGCTCTTATGAATACGAATATATCCGGCATCATCCAACTGTTTTCCGTGGGAACTGAGATTGCCCCGGGTAATATCCAGTTTTTTCTGCAGCGTGGGAAAATCCTGACGGGGAGCTGCAATGAGCAAAGCCATAATACGCAGCCTGACCGGAGCCGACAGGAGGCGCTCCACCTTTTTTAAATCCCCCTGTTTCATGGCAACACCCGTTTTCGCTGCATCGCAATATCCACTCCCCCGGCAAAAAGTACCACCCCGAAACCAAGACCAGCAAATATCCATGGATGCCCCATAAGAAAAAAGAGACCCAACACCGCAACACCAATAAAAAGATAGGCAAGGCGGGTGTAGCAGGAAAGATGGAACAACACGCCCATACTATTTGTGCTGTACCCAAAAATAAACAGTAAGGCCGGTATCACATACACAGAATGACCGGCGTATATAAGATAGGTTATCACTGTAACGGCCGTTATAATATGGGGGGTATAAAAGGCAATAAATCGTGTGGTGAGAATACTGTTTTCTATGAGTGTTCCCAGGGGAACCCCGTTTTTATCCGCTGCGGCTTGTATACAGCGCACCTTTAAAAACGTAAGCAGAAACAAGACAGCACCCCCGACAAGGAGAAGGTTTGACACGGCCACATCTGCCTGATGCATCTGAAACAAAAGAATAATTGTGGCCAGTATAGAGCCTGCGGACACCATAAAATAGGTTCCAAAGGCAAGTAATATAATGCGGAAATAGCGGGCACCCTCTGAAATATCCAGGGTGTCACGAATAATACTGAGATTTTCCCGGGCCTGATCTTTCTTTTGACTCACAGACAAGACTCCTTTTCAAACAAGTTTGCACTACAAACAATATATACAAAAAACTAAGAAGTTCAATAAAAAAGTGAATGTTTATTCTCTCTTTGTATCTTTTTTGACGTTGCTATTAATAATTACAGGGGAATATTCGCAACACGGGGGGAGTCCCTTTTTGTTTTTTCCATAAGGAGCATCTTTATGAAGTTTCTTGTCTTTTGTATCACGTTCTTTTCCTTTGTCCTTTTGGCAGGTTGCGCCCGCGAGCATGATGTTATTGGTGATCCACACATGGATGAGCCTGCAGCAACAGAGCCATACACGGGAGACACCGGGGAAGAAGAACCACCCATGGATGACCCTCATGGTGATCCACACATGGATGACCCTCATGGTGATCCACACATGGATGACCCTCACGGTGATCCGCACATGGATGACCCTCACGGTGATCCACACATGGATGACCCTCACGGTGATCCACACATGGATGACCCTCATGGTGATCCGCACATGGATGACCCTCACGGTGATCCACACATGGATGAGCCTCATGGTGATCCACACATGGACGACCAACACATGGATGCCCCACAGCTGGACGATCAGCACATGGACGACCCACACGACGGGGGCGACGAACTACAGATACAGTAATATCTGGTATGGCAGATATGACGTGCCATAGGCACTGACGGGCACGTCATACCTGCTCATCTATTTTCCAAACCGCGGCCTTTGCGCTCTTGACGAATAGTATCATGATTTGCTTCAATATACGAAAGTAGCTCCGCAAGTCCCGCACGCTCCGTTTCATGTGCTTCAGCAAATTTTTCTTTGCAAGTCCATTCGTTCGGGGTAGCAAGATCCCACGCAAGAACTGCTCGTATACAGTCGGCCCACTCCTGCGGATCACCCCCAATATATTCATTCACTACTCCACCGAGAACTGAATGTAGTAACCCGAAAAGTATTTCCTCAGACTCTGAAATCTGTTCTGCCTGAGCTGTTCGATGTATACGAAATCGCAACTGGCCTGCATAAAACCAGAACGCAGCCTCACTCATATCTTCCATCCCCCCTGCATAATAATACATCTGAACAGGATGCTCTGTTGCAGCCATGGCAGGAGAAAAATCATCGAGGGGATCAAGCCCCGGGAAGTATGCAGACACGACAAAGATAAAGACCGCTCAAAAAGAACACCCGCAAGAAGAATTGCATAAGAAGTTACTCCGTACTGCTTAAAGGAATACTGGCCACTTTCTGCGCTCTCAAACAAGTTCAATAATACATCCTGCTCCTACAAAATGAATGTCTTTCGTATATATTAATGCTATACTAGAAAAAAAACAGGAGTACCCATGTGGCATATTATTTCTGAAGAAGAACAGTATGAATATATCCGCGAACAAACAGGCTCTCTTCATGAAGCCTATTCACTTCAGTACCTTGTCTTTGAAGAAACTATCCAGCTACCACAAGAATCCCGGGTTCTTCTGTTTCTTCCCGATGCACATATAAAAAAACTGCTTCCCCATCTTATAGACCAACACTGTGTGGTATCTGTGCTCCCCCATCCCGAAGCACGGGAAGCAGCACTTTCCTTGGGCGTGCATGCCTCTTTAGAAAAAGAGATTAACCATATCCAAAACGCCCCCGATCCAATAACCATGGACATACTCTACTGTAATGATATCCCTGTCTTCAACGCCCTTATTATTGGAAGAGGCTTTCCCACATCATCAAATAATTCGAAAACAAAGCTCCAGCTAAGCCACCTTTTTCGTCTCTTTAACAGCATTCCCTTTCAAGTCAATATTGCCATCTCCGATGACAAAGAACTCACCACAGCTGCCACGGGTGTGATAATCTCTCAACATCGCAAAAGCACCATTCTTTCACGGCTGATTCTGGAAGATTCAACCATAAATGACGACCGCATGTTTTTATTTATCATCGCCCCACGAAGTATTGGAGATATCTGTCGTGTAATACTGCGTTCTTTTTTACAGAAAAACAGGCTTCCCTCCTTTGGAGGCATAATAAAAAGTACGAAGGCAACCCTCTCGTTTCCACAGGGAGAACGGGAGTTTACCCTAGACAAAGAGAGTTACCGTGAAAAAAGCCTCTCCCTCCGGGTAGAAGCACAGGCCATACGCATGATTCCGGGAAGCGGCTTTGATAGAAACATGCTTGCACAGTCTGAAGGCACCAATGTGTACAAAGTGCAAAACCTTCCTTCACCGGAGGTGGCTCAAGCCCTTAGTACACACCGCCTTCCCTTGATTCGACGGGCATCAACGGATGAGTTCCGTGATCTTTTTCAAATACTGCGAAATAATGCCACCCTCCATACCCCCTACATTGTACTCATTGTCTTATCCACCTTGTTGGCAACCCTCGGGCTTTTCACCAATTCAGTTCCGGTGGTAATCGGTGCCATGATTTTAGCCCCTCTCATGGGGCCAATCATCTCCCTGAGCATGGGAGTACTTCGACAGGATAAAAAGCTCACCCTTTCCAGTGTGACCACCATTGGAAGCAGTGTCTGCATGTCCCTTGGTGCAGCAACCCTTCTTACCTATTTCATGCCGCTCTCCACACCGGGAACAGAAATACTCTCCCGCACGCATCCCACCTTGCTTGATTTAGGCATCGCTGCAATCTCCGGATGCGCCGGAGCCTATGCCCACGCCCGGGAAGATCTTGCCAAAACCCTCGCAGGAGTGGCCATTGCCGTAGCACTCATCCCTCCCTTGGCCGTAACCGGCATTGGAATTGGGTGGGGACGATTTGATATTTTCGGTGGAGCAGCCCTGCTGTTTACGACAAACCTTGCAGGAATTACCCTGGCAGCAGCCCTCACCTTTCTTGTTCTCGGTTTCAGCCCCATAAAAAGATCACTGCGAGGTATGGCGGTCTCCCTCACAGTGGTGGCACTTCTTTCTATTCCCCTGGCAATGAGTTTTCACCACACCGTTTCTACACAACGTATGATACGCAATCTGGAAAAGAAAACCTTCTCCGTAGGAATGCTTCGCAACGTACAGGTGGAAACAAATACTCCTCTTACTCTCTCCTTTCGCCTGGTACACCACACTCCTCCCACCGCAGATGATCTTTCATACTTACAAAATTCCCTCGAAGAGATATTACATACACCCCTTTCTATTGAAGTCACTCCAACTATTTCGCCTCTCAAGGAGCACTAAAATGAAATATGCCATTCTTCCGTTTCTGTGTATATCCATAACATTTGCTGAATTTACCGCCACGTGGGAAACAGGCTTTCTCTCGGTGTTACGACACACCATACAATTTTCCCGTGAGGGCACCCTCTTTGATTATGTAGAGTAGGGGGGACAGGAAAATCACTACCCCATTCAACGCCTAAGCCTTGAATACCGTCCCCAAAAAAACCACTCCTTTATTCTTCTCTACCAACCCTTACTCCTGGAAACACGAGCAACCGCCAATGAAGAGATACGGATTAATGACGCAGTGTTTGCTCAGGGAACCCCCCTTGATCTCACCTACAGCTTTCCCTTTTACCGCTTTAGCTGGCTACGCCGCCTGAGCCACAGCCCCACACACAGCTTTGAAATAGGCCTCTCTCTCCAAATACGCAACGCCCAAATAACCTTTGCCGACAGGAAGGGAGACCTGCTCCGTGAAGAGCAAGATATCGGTCCCGTACCGGCTTTTAAGGTTCGTCTACATCGTTCCATACACGACTCCTACTGGATTGGCCTTGAAGCTGACGGCATGTATGCACCGGTACGGTATATCAATGGTTCAGACTCTGACGTAGAAGGAGCCATCCTTGATGCTTCACTCCGAGCCGGAAGAGATTTGGAACAGTTGCCTGGAGCGGTGTATCTTAACCTTCGCTATCTTGGTGGGGGCGCAGAAGGAACCAGCGACCCGGGACAGTTTGGTGACGGGTATACAGAAAACTGGCTCCATTTTCTTATTTTAACCCTTGGCATGCAAGCCCACGTTTTTTAAAACCTGTACGGAGAACTTCCCTCAGAAGGGTGGAAAATGTGACACGGGGCTCCTCAAAAAACTATTTTATAGTTCATTTTTCAAGGAGCATATGGTGAACCTTAGTGTACTGATAGCAATCCCTCTTATCTCGTGCCTCATCGGGTGGTTTACAAACTTTCTTGCTGTGAAGATGATCTTTCGCCCCTATAAAAAGCGTCGTATTCTGGGCCTTGTCGTTCAGGGCCTTTTGCCAAAACGGAAAGCCGAGCTGGCAAGACATATTGGCAACACCATTGAAAAAGAACTGATTTCCCACCGGGATATTCAAGAGGTTCTTTCAAAAAAATCCTTTCATAATGATGTTGTTGAAACCGTACTTGCGAGTATACAGGAGGTGATTGAGAAACAATTTGCTCAACACCCCATGTTCGGTGCCTTTATTACTCCCGATACGGTGAAGGCCATTGTGGCCATGTTGCGAGATAGTTTGGAGGAAAAAGTACCGGCACTATTGGGAACCCTCTTTGAGCGCATGGAGCAGGAGATTGATTTTAAAGAGCTTGTGGAACATAAAATTCTTGATTTTGACATGCACAAACTGGAAGAGATTGTTTACGCCATTGCTGCGCGGGAACTTCGAGCAATTGAGTATTTCGGTGCGCTTCTTGGCGGTGTGGTGGGCCTTGTTCAAGTGGGAATCATTCTTTTTTTCGGAGTGTAACCACCCATGAAAGCCCTCTTCGCCCTCCTCTTTGCGCTATCTCTGGCGGCACGTCCTGACACCGTACAGGTTTCCCTCCATCTTGCCCAAGATACAACCACTTTCGGCGCGTCCGTACCGGGATCTATTCCTCTTCCCGAGGATGCCACATCTGCACGCCTGCTTCATCCGGAGGGGTTTCTCACTCCAACCGTACAAATTCGAGATATTACCCTGAACACAGAGGAAATCTCCTTTGTCATAACCCCCTATACAATAGAAACCTGTACGATCCCGTCGCTCACCCTTTCCTATACCCGCCGTGGCGAAGACATCACGGCACATACGGGCGAAACTACGCTCACGGTACTCTCCACCCTTGCCGACACCGCCCGTCCCTACGATGCGGGAGCCCCCCTGGACTTTACACGACCACACCTCTTTCCATGGATTCTTGGAGGAGTACTCTGTGCGGTCTTTCTTCTCATGCTGTTTCTCTGGCAGCGATACCGGAAAAATAACGCTCCCACTCTCGCCCCTCCTCCCCCACCACCGGGTGAGGAAGCCTTGGCATCTCTTCAAAGACTTGCTGCGCAAGACTATCTTTCCCTCAGACAGTATAAACCATTCTGCTTTGAACTCTCCGCTCTTATAAAACGCTATATCGGTCGCCGGTGGCAATGCGGAGTGGCTGAATATACCTCCCGTGAATTCCGGCGATGGATTGAAACGACGGATCTTTCCCGAGAAGATCGCCAGTTCCTCAAAAAACTAATCGGAGATACAGACCCCGTAAAATTTGCCAATCTTGAACCGCTCCATGAGGATATGGAAAATCTTTTTACTCAAAGCCGACGGTTTATCGAAACCAAGGAGGCGCAAGTGGCAGAGGCCGCCCATTCCCCCAATGACCATGGAGAAGAGACGTGAAGAGGTTCTACACCCCCGAAGCCCTTTGGCTTTTGCTACTGCTCATCCCCCTTGTCCTCAGCTATTTCTACACAGAACGACGGGGCCGATCTGCCCTGACCTTTTCTCACTCCGCCCCCCTGGAAAGCATCCCCGTGGGCTGGGCAGTATACCTCCGCCACATTCTTATCCTCCTGCGCCTTGGGGGAATGGCCTTGCTTATTATTGCCCTGGCACGCCCTCAACGGGGAGATCAGCATGAGCATATCGTCTCTGACGGAATAGATATCATGCTCACCTTAGATCTCTCCACGTCCATGCGTGCCCTCGATTTTAAACCATCAAACCGTCTTGAGGTGGCCAAAGAACAGACACAGGAGTTTCTCACACACCGCACGGGGGATAACATAGGCCTGACTATTTTTGCCGGCCGCAGTTATCTTAAATGTCCCCTTACCCGTGATTATGACCTCCTCAGTTCCTTCATTGAAGATCTCGATTTCGGCCCCTCTATTGAGGATGGCACTGCCATTGGTACCGCCTTGGTAACTGCTGCAAAACATCTTCAAGCGGGACAGTCGGAAAACAAGGTAATTCTGCTCTTTACAGATGGAGCAAATAATCGTGGTGATATACAGCCCCTTACGGCCGCCCGCGCAGTGGCTGAGCAGGGAATCCGTATTCATACCATTGCCATCGGGCGAGAAGGACGAGTACCCTACCCCTTTATCCATGGACAAGATACAATTATCCGAGAGATAGAATCGGATTATGATGCTGAAGAGCTCCAGGAAATTGCCCGTATCGGCGGAGGAGAATTCTTCCTTGCAGAGAGTACTCAGGAGCTTGAAGAGATCTACAAAGCAATTGATGAGCTTGAAACAACGGAAGTTGAGATTGAAAAGTGGGTCGCTTGGAGCGAAGAATTCTACCGGTGGCTTCTCTGGGGAAGTCTCCTTATCTTTTTAGAGATACTCTTACGGCATACCCGATTCAGGAGGTTTCCATAATGCGTTTTGCAGAACCAACCGCCCTCTGGGCTCTTATCTCGGCGCCGCTGCTTCTGCTCCTCTTTTGGGCCACCTTCCGCGCCCGACGCAGAGCCCTGAGACGGTTTGGAGATGAGAACCTGGTACGAGAACTCACGCCACCGGTTCTCTTTCCCTTGGAACCGCTCCGTATTAGCCTGTGTATAACAGCGTGGATTCTTCTTGTCATTGCCGTAGCACGCCCCCTCTTTGGAGAACGAGAAACACGACGGGAACAGCGCGGCATAGACATTATGATAGCCCTTGATATTTCCAACAGCATGTATGCAGAGGAGATCTCGCCAAACAGGATACGCCGGGCCCAACATGAACTCTCTGAGCTCCTTACCCTTTTGAAGGGAGAAAGGGTGGGCTTGACTATTTTTGCAGGGCAAAGCGTTGTCCAACTCCCGCTCACCTCTGATTACGGGGTTGCCGGCACCTTTATTCGTGCGGTAGATCCATCATGGATATCCTTTCAAGGAACAGATATCGCCGGTGCCATTGAGAAATCTGTGGAAAGTTTCTCCCATGATGAGCGTGACCGAATGATTCTTCTCATCTCAGATGGGGAGGAGCATCAAGGCGACGCGCTTACGGCAGCACAGAGAGCCGCCGATGAAGGCGTGTACATCTATACCATAGGCGTCGGTTCATCGGAGGGAGCCCTCATCCCCATGCCAGGCAAGGATGGGGAACGCTCGTATAAACGGGACCAGCGTGGCGAAAGAGTTATTACCCGCCTCAATCCCCAGCTCTTGGAAGATATCGCCCTGGAAACGGGGGGGCAGTTTTTCCACGCTGAAACCGACTTGGATCTGCATGCAATTTACGATGATATTCGAGATATGAAAGATGGCGTTTTTGAGCAGCACTATCACGAAGGACTTGCAGAGCAGTATCAACTCTTTCTCGGAGCAAGTATACTCCTGCTATTTTCGTACTATCTACTGCCCCATGCCGTAAGAAAGAAAAAACAATGGAGGGGTCACATTGCATAAGACGCTCTGTGTTATCAGCATGTTTGTTCTCTGCCTTGCCGGGGTGCGGGAACTCAACACCCTGAGCCAGCGCGGCCAGGAAGCCTATGAAACAGGAAACTACGCTGAGGCAGCCCGTATTTACGGACGAGCTGCGGAGAAAGATCCGGAAAACCCCCGAATTCTCTATAATAAAGCCCTTGCCCATACTCAACTGGGAGAACATGCCACGGCAGCAGAGCTCTTAGAAAAGGTTAGCTCTCTTCCTGGACAGGAACAACTGGCGGGACAACATCATTTTTCTCGCGGCGTATCCCTTGATAAACTGGGGGACCACACCTTAGAATTGCTTATGCACCCTACCGAAGAAACGCACGAGCTCTCCCTGGATGATGTAAAAGCTCAGTATATCGGTGCATTGAACGCCTATGCAGAGGCTCTTGATCATGGTGCAGACAGTAGCCGCGTTGTGCATAACATGGAAATTA
The DNA here is from genome assembly GCF_000474745.1 of Chitinivibrio alkaliphilus ACht1. NCBI lineage: Bacteria > Pseudomonadati > Fibrobacterota > Chitinivibrionia > Chitinivibrionales > Chitinivibrionaceae > Chitinivibrio > Chitinivibrio alkaliphilus. The sequence continues at coordinate 89,981 of NZ_ASJR01000005.1, forward strand.
CCGCGTATAAACTTCACAATCTTCCAGAACCTCCCGAAAGTGATAGTGACGGCGAGAAAGAACCGGGGGATGATGACCAAGATGATGATGACCAAGATGATGAAGAGCACCCCTCAGACGAGGGGGACGAAGATGATCAGCACGAAGATGATGACCCCACCGCAGATGAAAAGGACGAAGAGGAGCATCCTGAAACAGAGCAGGATGCCGATGCCACCCAAGAAGACACCCTTGACGAGGAAGAGCTGAGTCGCGAGCACGCTCAGCGTCTTATAGATCAATATAGCGATGACCTCATGCATATGAACAAACCCAGTGACACCCTTGACATGCAGGAACCGCCCGACGGAAAGGATTGGTAGATCATGAAGCCCGTTCTACTTCTTCTGTTATGCGTCCTTTCCATGGCTGCTGGAACCATAGAACTTACCACCGAACAAACCTCGCTTTCTGTTGGTGATATTGCTCTTGTTCGCGCAGACATTAATCTCCCCTCATCCATGGATACGCCCCCTCATTTTGAAGAACATTCTGCCTACACGGCAACCTTGGAAAATGTACGGCATGGCACGTCTCGACAGGTTGCAATTTCAGGGGGAAGACAGCGCGCTGTAACCACGGTACAATACTCCCTTCTATATCAAGTTACATTTCACGAAACAGGGGAAATCACCCTGCCACCCTTGCGCTTTACCCACAATGAGAAAGAGTACGTTTCCAATGAAATAACCTTTCAGATTGATGATACCCCCCAAGATTCGCAGGCCCCGGAAGAACTTTTTGTAGAAATTCGCCCCGACAAGCACACCCTGTACACCGGGGAAACCATGGGAATCACCGTGCACATTACATGGCCGGAGAAGCAGGATGTACAACTTTCAAACCAAGATCTGCACACGCTGTTAGACACCTTTCGCGACGCCTTTCCTGAAGACCACACCGTCCACATAGTATTGCAGGAATCACTCAGGGACAAACGAAAAATACGAAACGGTGTTCCCCATCGTACTCTGGAGATCCCCTTTGAAGTCACCCCGCTTTCTGCAGGAGATTTTTCCATTCCTGCCCTAGAGTTTTCCTATTACGAACGCCGCATGGTACGCTCGGATGATCGCCGCCGTCACGGTCTGTTTGGATCTATGCACCGCGCTCAAAATGTGCGACGTCACAGCAGAACAACCCCACAACATTTCTCCGTACAAGACCCGCCCCGCCCACCAGAAAACTTTACCGGCGCCATGAATCGGGTGCGCCTTTCTGCCTCCCTCCCCGACACTGTGGTGACACATGGTATTGCTGCTGGAGCAAGTACCGATCTCACAGTCACCCTTCGGGGAAAAGTACCGAAAAACGTGCTGCGCTCCTACACACTTCCAGATATTCCCGGCGTCACCACCTTTGCCCCCGAACGAGAAATGCGCCAAGACACCCTGAACGGCCGCACCTATTCCCGGGCAGATTACACCTTTGTGCTCATCCCCGAAGAGGAAGGATCCGTCACAATTCCCGAACTCTCCTTTACGTGGTTTCACACAGACCGCAAAGAGTATATTCACGAAACAACCGCCCCCATGGAATTCACCGTGCTTCCTGGTCGTTCGCGCAGCAGTGAGCGCGTACGTACCCAACGAGGGATTCGTGAAAACAAGGAGAGTATCTCCAGTATCAGAACCACCCCGGGTACCTACACCCTGCTCTCCCCCCAGCACATAAGAAGACATATTCGCCCCTTGGTACTTCTCTGGGGACTCGTGTTTCTCCTGATACTGCTGCGCCTGTTTTTCGCTCTTCCCTTATGGAAACACCCCACGCGGAAAAAGCAGCACGGATACTTCCAAACAATACGACAACTTCGTGCCTGCGCACGGGGTAAAGAATGCTCCTCTCCCACTGCAATTACTGAAAAATATTTAGCATCTGCTGCGGGGTTTTCCACGGGGGTGTTGTCTCGTCCGGAGTTGGAGAAAGCCCTTATACAACGCGGTGTATCATCCGAAGGTATCCGCTCAATCTATTCTCTCCTTGATACCATAGAAATGGACCGATATGCACGACAAAAGGCACCGTCAGAGGAATCTCTCAAGGACCTCTGCGTACAAATAAAAAAAATTGAACGGGAGTTGTGCCCATGATTTTTCGCCTCGGTATCATCCTGGTTCTTCTTACATCGCTCCTCCATGGAGCTCAGGATCCCTTTTCTCAGGGAAATTCCGCCTATGCACAGGGAGAGTATCGCACCGCCATCGACTATTACCACCAAGCACTCATGAAAGAACCATACCCCCTGCCGAATATGTATTTCAACATGGGTAATGCCTGGTTTCACCTGGGGAATATCGGCAAAAGTATCCTCGCCTATGAACGGGCTCAAATTCTCGCACCGGGAGATACACGAATAGAAAAAAACCTCCGCCATGTACGAAGCCTTCGTTTGGACAGGCATGAAAGAGAAACCAGCGCCCTCGATGAACTACGCAAAATGTATTACGGTTTTTTTCCTCCACGATCCCAACTCAAACTCCTTATTCTGCTGGCACTCATTGCTCTTATATGTACAATATGCATTCTTTTTATCCCGCTGAAAAATAAAACAGCCCCCCTCTACGGCCTTGGACTGGCCCTTCTCCTCACCCTCTTTTTTGGCTCCACTACGTGGTATAGTCTCTATCGATTGCGCACACACCAACGGGGGGTAGTCACCGTTTCCAAAGCCTCTGTTCGCCCTGCCCCCCAAGGGACATCGGAAGGATTTGTTCTCCATGAAGGAAGTACCTTTCGTATATTAGATCAGCATAATCACTGGTATCGCATCTCCTTCAGTGATACCCATGAAGGATGGATTAAGAAGGATAATTTTGAAATTATTGAACATCTTTACAGGACAAACCAATGAAATATCTTATTATCGGTGGCGCCGGATATATCGGCTCACATGTGACGCAGGCGTTCTTACAAGCGGGGCACGAAGTTACCGTATTTGACAATCTCTCCTCGGGAAAACGACAAAACCTCTTTTCCGAAGCCGCCTTTGTAGAAGCAGATATTCTCGACTACCCCACTCTGGAAAAGACCCTCTCCCAGGGGTTTGACGGTCTTATTCATCTTGCCGCCCTAAAAGCGGCGGGGGAGTCTATGAATGAGCCGGAACGGTATGCCGAAAATAATATAATCGGCTCCCTCAATATTCTCAACGCCGCAGCACGAACGGGGGTTTCCGCCATTGTTTTTTCTTCAACCGCCGCAGTATACGGCGAACCGACATACCTTCCCATTGACGAAAACCATCCGCAAAACCCAATGAATTTTTATGGGTTCACAAAGCTGGAAATAGAGCGTCTCCTGGGCTGGTTCAGCCGTCTTAAGGGGATACGCTACGCGGCGCTGCGCTATTTCAATGCCGCAGGGTATGACCCCACGGGGACACTCCACGGCTTGGAAGAGCAGCCGGAAAACCTTCTCCCCGTCGTAATGGAAACAGCAGCGGGAATTCGGGAAAAAATGGCCGTTTTCGGAGACACCTACGAGACACGAGATGGCACGTGTATCCGCGACTATATTCATGTATCCGACCTTGCCGATGCCCATCTTCGGGCAGCAGACTACCTACATCAGCAAAAAGAGGACATCACCGTAAACCTTGGTTCCGAGGAAGGAATAACCGTACAGGAAATGCTCCATTCTGCCCGACAAGTCACGGGACAACCCATTCCGGCAGATGTTGTATCACCACGGCCGGGAGACCCTTCGGTGGTACTTGCTTCGGCAGAGCAGGCGCAAAAACTTCTCGGATGGACAGCAAAATACTCCGACGTGGATACCCTTATCAAAACCACGTGGCAGGCCTACCAAAAAGAAGGTGTTGTGCGCACATAAGAGAAAAGGAGTATTTCCCAAGAATCATTTGTCAGATCTCTTTACAAAAAAAGTACTACAAAAAGGAGCCGTTTCCTTTTTTGTCTACTCGCAAAAAATATGGCAAAACAAGGCCCTCTGGAATACCTTTATATTATGCAATCTTATTCAGGAGCCTGGTAAATGATACGCGTACTACTGTGCACTCTTCTTATTCCGGCATGTCTCTTGGGCACTGGTCGACCGGTCATATCATGGATTCCGCCATACAATGTCCCGGTCAGCTTTGAGAATCTTGAGAAAAGTTTTGATGGATATGGCCCCGCCGACGGGCTTTCACATATTGCGCCGCAGTTTTGGGTTCCCGATGGTAATGGTGGTATTAGCTATGTAACGCGCGATGACTACAGTATGGACTATATGAACGATGACTCCGTGAAGGTAATACGGGATTGGGGAAACCAGTACGGTATAAAAACCATGCTCTGTATTTACAACGGGGAACATGGATGGGACTGGAGCCTTGTATCCACCTCAATATCCGCAGCAAATCGTCAATCCTTTGTAGATGCAATTGTTACGGAAATGAAACGTCTTAATCTTCATGGCGTAGAGGTAGATCTTGAAGGTCCCAACGCAGACTCTCCCACCGATACGGAAAACTTTCTTCTCTTCATGGAGAAACTCAGTGATACCCTTTCCTCCCTGGGAAAAGATCTGACCATAGCAACCTTTGCATCACGGGAATGGGATCATATCCCCGATGCATCACATTGGCCCGAACTGCTCCCCCTGGTTGACGGCATAACATCCATGGGGTATGAAGAAACCGGTATCAATGCAACGGGAGACCTCTCCTATGCCGGCCAAAAATCTATGGCGGCGGGCGCTCCTGAGAAGCTCATGTTGGGAATGCCCGATCATCTCGATAGTTGGCAAGGAAGTTCCGCCCTCCAGCAAGTAGAGTGGGCACAAGATAACGGTGTGGGCGTTGCCCTATGGGATATGCAGCTTCGCAATGAAGCGTGGCAGCGCAGAGACATTTGGAAAGCCCTATCAGAGATTCGTGGCCCCCTAGGAACCACCTACACCGTTACGGCAAAAGCAGAAACGGGCGGCAGTATTACGCCATCAGGACAGGTCTCTGTACGCGAAGGAACCAGCCAAACATTCACCATTACCCCTGACCCTTGGCACATTATTACAGATGTGCTCATCGACGGCGAATCGCAGGGAGCACAGGAAGAAGTTACCCTGGAAGAAATCTCTGGCGATACACGTATTACCGCTCGCTTTGCTCCCGATCCCGATGCGCCGGAACTCCACAGCTTCACCATTACTGCGAAAGAAGGTGGCACAAGCACGCCGGCAGGGGAATTTCTCCTCGCCCATGGAGAGGATACCTCCCTTACAATCACTCCGGAGAGTGGCTACATTGTCAATTCTGTGGTAATCGACGACCAAGAGAGAGGACCTCTCACGGAAATGTACTTTTACAATGTCCACGCATCTCATACCATTACGGCTTCTTTTGAAGAGTCAAAAGGAGGTGATGTGGGACACTATGAGCCGTGGAGCAGCAGTATCACCCCAGGATACCGAGATACGGTACACCACAATGACTCTCTCTGGGAATATACCGGTGATCCACACGGCGGCACCTGGGGTGCCGATATGGAGCCCAGTCACAGCCTCACAGATCAATTTGGGACACCTCCGTGGACCTTTGCCGGCACCTATTCTGGAATACCCGACACCCTCATTACGGCACAACTTCAGTATTACGGGGGTACTACGGACACCCTTATTACAACAACGAAGAAACACGTACAGGGAGAAGTAGACAGCCAATGGGTTGACACCGTTTATATTGAACGAGACACCCCCGTGATAGACTCACCACACCGTATGGGGGCTACCCCGGCAATAGAACAGACTCCTCACGGCCTCTATCTGGCGCAGAGCGGCTCCTTTACCCTTTCCCTCTATGACCCGCGAGGGCGCGTCGTACAACACACCAAACTACAGAATGCGCAGCGCGGTGATCGCCTGAATCTTGAAGGGCTTGCACCGGGGGTATATGTGCTCCAGCTCTTGGGAGAGGGCCACTCCTTTCGGCGACAAATTCATTTGCCCTAAAGGGACGAGTTCATGAAAGATCTTTGTGGATATATCTTCCTGCTCACTCCACTGTTTCTGTGGCCCGCATCTGTGCGGGCTGGTGGATGTAGCGAAACCGCCCGTGAGCTCATGTACGAAATTCAGCGCACCTATCGAGAAGATCGAGGGCAATTTCTCATTGACATGGTTCAGCAAGAATTTACAGAGCTCACCCCTGCCCAAGAGGAACATCTTACCACAACCCTCCAGGACTTTTTTGCTTCCCAACACTTCTATTCCACGGGATGTCGGTATCTTGACAGGCTTTTTTCACAGAAAGAACTTACGGATATACAGGAACTGCTGCGGCACCATGATCACAGCGGCACATTTTTACGCAACCATACAAAGATTGGCAAACTCCTTGAAAAATTGGAACCCCTAATATACCATTATCTTAGAACACGGGCGCTGCAAAATTAAACGGGATTCTGCCATGAACCTACTTCTGCTTTTTTTCTGTGCCATAGCAATCACAGGTTGTGCCGATATGCCGAGCAGTTCAGATGTACAAGACGAAATCCGCAGTCGTCTCATGGACGAACTCACCCAATCAACACGCGACCTTGATGAAATTATTGCCCGGGATACCTTGGTTGCTCTCACCCGGTATAACGCACACAACTACTTTATTTATCGCGGCTCTCCCATGGGATATGAGTACGACCTCCTGCGTCTCTTTGCAGACCACCTCGGCGTACACCTACGCATGCGTACAACCCCTTCACGGGACTCTCTCTGGACACTTCTGGAACAGGGGGAAGGTGATGTGATTGCCGACAACATCATTTTAAACATGCAGATACAACGCCGGTTTTCCACCTCCATACCCCACAACACCACCAGACAAGTACTAATACAGCGTAAGCCACTCCAATGGAGGCAATTACGTCGCCACGAGATGGAGTCACGCATGATTCGATCCCTCCCTCAGCTTGCCGGAAAAACCGTGGTAGTCCCGCGCAACAGTCCGCAGGAACAACGGCTCAAACACCTTATTGAAGAAACGGGGATTCCTTTAGAGATACACCGAGTCAGCTCTGATATGGAGGTGGAGCAACTGATACAATTGGTCAATGACGGCATTATTGACTACACCGTATCAAAGGAACATGTAGCCCGAATTAATGCGGGGTTTTATCGAAACATTGATATTGCAACCCCCCTCAGCTTTGAACAGCAGATCGGCTGGGTATTTCGCACCACCAGCCCAAACCTCACAAAGGCAGCAGATCAGTGGATGCGTCAGATAAAATTTGGCGGTAGTCCCACATACAATCTTATTTATAATAAATATTATCGCAGTGTACGAGAGTACTCCCGCCGTCGACGGAGTGATCATTTTTTCCTTGAAACGGGACAAATCTCTCCATACGACTCCTTGTTTAGAGCCCATGAAACAGAGCGATTCCCCTGGAAGCTTCTTGCAGCTATTGCCTATCAAGAGTCTGGCTTCAATCCTCATGCGGTATCCCGGTTTAATGCCACAGGGCTTATGCAGGTCCTCCCGGAGACAGGAAAACTCTTCGATATTTTTGATTTAAAAGTTCCAGAACGAAGTATATTAGCGGGGGTGAAATATCTGGAATATCTCTATCGAACCCATTGGAGCCACCTTCCTCAAGACGAAGCACTTCTCTTTACCTTGGCCTCATACAACGCAGGGCCAGGGCATGTTCTTGATGCACAACGACTGGCCCAGCGCTTTGACTATGACCCCAATACATGGTTCGGCAATGTAGAAAAAACCATCCTGAAACTCTCCCTGCAACAGTACATCCATATGGAAGAAGTACGCCACGGCTACGCACGAGGCATTGAGCCAAAGATGTATGTACAACAAATTATGGAGCGCTATGATCAATATACAAAAATGTATGGGAAATCAGACTTTCGACGAGAGAAAATTCTTGAGCATTTTGGCGACCCCCGCACAGAGCGATCGCCAAATTTTCAGATTGAGTAACTCATTGCCGCGCTATTGGCGTCGATAATCCAATTCAAGGGTGGTAAAGGTGATGGTAACATCTTGACTACCGTCGGTAATTTTTTCCCGCCCCGGTGTCTTGTCTATCTGGGTCACCCACTGTCCATCCTGTTTCACAACAACCCGTTCTTGAATTGTTTCAAAATTGTCTACAGCAATATGAATTGTATCACCCTTCACATCAAAACTACCCATATCAAGATACTCATAAAACATTCTTTCATGCTCACTGGTCTGCCCTTGTCGTTTGTTACGATAGCTGGCTCGACCGTTTCGATTAAAACGAACCACCTTTTCGGTTACGGCATCAATTTCCGGATGCTCCACATTTGACATGGTATCCCGATACACCCAGCGCCCGTATAGCTTAGGACGAATGGAGTCGGCATGGTGCTGCTGCTTTTGCAAATCCTCCAGTTTTTCTCCAAGGATGCGGGTTTGTCGCTGCGCACGATATACCTGATCATGAGAAAGGAGATCTTCCACCTCGGCCACTCGATCTTCAAACGCCGCCATGTGTAACCCCTGCAAAGACTCTTCAGCCTCATTCTTCAACCGGGTCACCGTGGCTTCAAGTTCCGGACGAATCTCTTCTGCAGCCGCTTCCATGGCTGCTTCTGCCTGCACAATATATTCACGGGCACGGTCATAATGTTCACGGGCACTTTGACGCGCCCCTTGGCGCCGAGCATTGCGTGCATTATTAATGGCAGATTCAGCGGGAGTCGTAAGCGACTCAGGTACACCCGCGTCTTTATAGCCCTGAATCTGCTCCGCCGCCTCGTCTATATCAGACATTGACGGCCCACCTCCACAGCCAATAAACAGAAAAAAAGAAAGCCCTACGATCCATACGTGCTTCATGCGAAAAAGCTCCTTTAAAAAAAGTCGATCACACCAGTTTCTCATAAGATAACACATATTACTGCGATTAGTAAAAATTAATAATTTTATTTGACAAAAAAAACAGGTACCGTATAATGAGGGTAATTATGCATATACCGGAGTGAGGTTTTTGTGAAACTCATACTACTGTTTATCTTTTTTGCGGGAGTGCTGATTTCTCATGGTAATGAGACGGAAATAGATGGACTTGACTTTCTTCCAACTCCTGATGTTTCCGCAGAATTTTCCATAGGAATCAATTACGACTTCCTTCGTACTCCCTTAGCCCACTCCTTTGAGCGATCACGCGGGTTTTGGGGTGTTAACATTCCCATTCCCCTCAAAATGAGTGATGAAATGATGTCAGATCTCACCTCACCCATTTCAAAATATTTTACTGACGGAGAACTCTTTGTGCCAGATGTGGTGGTACGCCAATTTGCCAACACATCCATCATGGTTGAAGTCCCCATGCTCGGCGGAGTCTGTTCGTTCTCAAATATTGATATGCTTAATATTAAGTACGGCAACCGCTTTTCGCTCCCGTCATCGATATACTCTCCCCCGGACACCCTCCTTGCCAGCGGTGACGAAGGGGATGTTTCCATGCTCTTACGTTCATCCCTTGAAGTACCCCTGGGCTTCTCTCTCGGGTGGGAGACTACCACCTTCGGGTACCTGTATCATGTTGAAAACCTTCCGCAAGACCTCTTTCTCTCCCTGAATCTCACTCGGCACCATACCTACTTTGATGTCACGGGAAATGTAAATATCAATGTGGCCGGCAATATATCCATTGAAGAAGATGGAGGCGGTATTACCCTGTCTCCCGACTATCAACTGAACAATAATATCAACGGATACTACTCCCTTGACCGATGGAGCCCCACCCTAGCGGCCCAATTTTGGCGTTTCTTTACCATTGCCCGTTTCGGGTTTTCCGATGAAGCAGAAGGGCACTTAGATGCCGACTACTCTGTACCGTTCTTTGTCGATGAGGAAACCTTTCAGTTTTCCGACTCTCTTGGAGACCCTGACTTAGTGGCAGATTATGTATTTAACAATCGTGACGATTTTAACCGAAGCCGCACACGGGATGTTCGCCTCAGCACCACAAACGACCTGTTGTGGGAAATGCCGCACGGCTTCACCTTTGGCTTTGAGGTTATACCGGAAAAGCTGCGTCTGTCCTACACAAAAGTGGTAAACGATGTACACCTCTCTCTTTTTGACGATACCTACTCTGGGGACCACGATTTTGTAAACGATACGATTGACTTTCGCGTGAGTGCCCATGTAGACCACATGATTAATCTCAAAGGGGATTTTGGGGGAATTAATTTCACCCTCGGGGTATTTTCCTTTGATGTTACGTATAATGACGATGAATACATTATTCGTTCGATTATCGATGAAGGCCGCTCCTCGCTTCCCACCTTCGGCGACGGGACGCTTATCCCCGTGCTCAATGGTGGTGCTGTGGTGGGGCAGGAGTTTCAACTCATGGGAGAACTCAACCTCCTACCCATACCATCCATAAAAACCGGCGTGGTCTATAACTTTTAACCGCAGGATTCACTTATGATACAGCTGATACTTATGTTTCTCTTTGTTGTTTTTTCTCACTCCCTTTGGGCAGGGGATGATGTTCCTCCACGGGAATCAACGGAATACGTCCTTACGGAGTTTCCCTTGGCAATACTCCCGCAAGATACCGCGGTGTGGATAAAATGGGCCGGCATCGCCCGCCCCGGCGAGGAAGAAATCCATGCGGATGGACGGGTCTATCCCGATTCGGGATATATCTATCTCAGCCGGGATCCGGGGGGAAGAGACCTTGAGAACTATGAAATTCGTCTGGATCCAGAGGAGTTTGAATATTCACCCCATGGAGAGCTTCGCAACAATGTGCTAATTGATGATAAATCCGTCCTCGAACGAGGTATCCAATTTGTTCCGTCAAAACAGTCAGACCTCGAAGCGGGTATTTACTATCTTGTCGTTGGGTTTCCCACAACCGTGAAAACGCCCTTTGGGCAACGGGATACCACCTTTGTCTCCAACGAAATACAGTTTATTGTCCGGCACCGCTATCCCCCGGAGGCCATCGCCCCCATTGGCGACACTCTTTCCGATGTAACCCCGCGATTTCGCTGGCATGAACGAACCGATGTGCCCTACTATCACGTTATTGTTCTTGAGGGCGAGCTGGACCTGGGCGACACCCTCGATTTTGACGACTTACAGCTGGATGATCTGAATATTATGTGGCAGGCTGTTACAGAAGAAACAGAGATTACCTATGGCGCCCCCGATCCGTCGGGAATCATTACGGCCAGTCCGAAACCACTGTCCGCAGGGGAAACCTATACGTGGCTGGTGCTCAATAACTACGGAAATAATCCCGTCATGACAGCTGCTGCACTGGTCCTTCCGAGTGAATTCTTTATTGACGGGGAATCCCTTGCTGTGCCTATAAACATTTCACCCATGGAAGATGAGCATGGACGCCCTGATACCCTTTCAGAACAGACAATATCCTTTTCCTGGACCAACCTTGACCCCTTGGCAAATACGTATCAGCTCTATATTTATAAACAGATGGACGAAGGCGACCTAAGCGGAAAGACCCCCGTGTGGGATCAAGAATATTCCGCCAGCAGATTTTCTGACGATACTGCCACGGTGGAAATGTCAGCTATCAACAACCTTTCTAAGGATGATTACGCATGGAGCGTGGTTGCCAAGGATGACCAAGGTCGTGGAACATCGGGCCCCTACTCAGATTTCTACTACGACGTGCCCGCAGGCTCCTTGGTGGTTCTCACACGGGAAGTAATTGAGGTAGCACAGGGTAATTTTGACACCGCCACCATTGCCATGGCTGAAATAGAAACAGAAATTCTGAGCGGATCCATGGAAACAATGATCTTTTATACCAATGAGGACGGCTGGCTTGGCCGAAGCAGACCCGTGGGTTCTATGCGGATGCGCGCTCACAAGGACGGATATGATCCCAGCCCATTTCGTACCGTAGATATTGTGGAAGACAGCACCTCCCATGTCACCCTCTACCTCACCCGACCCAATGCAACACTCTACGGGAAAGTCGAGGATGCAGACGGATCATACCTAAGCGGGGTAACCGTACAAGCTATTTCAGACCGGGGAGATACGGTAACCACCGAATCTGATTCACGGGGCAACTACTCCCTCAGCTGCTATGAAGACAGCTGGAATATTTCAGCCAGACGCACCGGCTATAGTTTCTCTGGAGAACGGCGAGTTTCTCTTTCGGGAGGGGAGAGCAAACGCCTTGAAGACCACCTTCGTATGCACCCTAACGAATATACCATTCGAGGAACAGTGGTGAACTCACGAGGTACCCCGGTAATTAGCACAGAAGTAGATCTTCTTGACCAAGAGGGAACACGCATAGAGCGGGAACCTGCTACCCCCAGTTCGGGAGAGTTTTCCTTTACGGTAAACAGTGGTACCTACATAGTACGTGCACGAAAATCCGGCTTTGTCACAGCACGGGATACCTTCTCACAGGTAACGGGGCTGCGAGAAACCACCCTCACCCTAAAACCGGGAGCAGAAATTGTGGAGGGGCGTATCTTTGGGCAAAGCTACAACAGTCGCGGAGAAACGGTTTTTGCCCCCATTCGCAATATGGATGTACACATCTTACAGGATGATGACACCATAGATATTGTACAAACAGACAATGTCTTTGGTCGGTTTTCTGCCAGTCTTCCCGCACTTCAGGGGGATGATACCTATGAGCTCTTCTATGAGCGTACAGGATACCCCTCTGGGGAAGGGATACTTACGGCGGGAGAATCAGAGTATCGTGACACCTTGATCACCTACGCAACCCTCCCTGTGGAAGTTGTTTCTGTTGATGGACTCTCTCGAGAAGATGTTTTGGTTCGCCTTGCCCGGGGATCACAGACTCTTTCTGCAGATCAAGCAGATCCCGAAGGGATGGTATTGCTCATGGCAATACCCGATACAGATAGCTCAGATACCGTAGCACTTCGTGCCTCAGGGGGTGGGTTCATCCTCGACTCTCTTAAAGTTTTCGGGTTTGATGAAACCATCCTTTCTTCTGATTCCCTCTCCGTTTCAGAGGGGCGTTTGCTTGCAGCCACTACTCCCGTGGCACATGCGAAAGTTTTTATGAAGGAAGGTGAACTTGACCTACATCTCAGGGCGGAAATCTATGACACTGAAAACACCCCCCTTGATGTGGGCGAAACGGGACGATTTCGATTCCACTCACCCTTTTCAAAAACCCGTCGAAGTGGCGATACACTCACACAAATAGGTCCTGATTCGTACAGCTATTCTCTCACCACGACCATCGACACAATCATCGACTGCACGCACGGCGAATTTACCATAACACCTGAGGATGCCCTTACTGAGGATACCATTCGACTGACCCAAGCTCTTCCATTCACCCATACATCCCAAGACACCATGGAGGTGGACTCAGAAGGAGCCATATCCCTCTCTCTTAACAACCGTGGATATGAACACCATACCGTAGACTCGGTATATCTTTGGTATCGAGCTGAGGGGCGGAGCAGTTTTTCCCAAAAGCAGCAGATCCCGGAAGAAAATGCTCGTACAACCTTCCGCCTCACCCCTCCCCAAAGCGGCGTTGCCTTGGAGTATTATTTTCAGGTATTTACCAGTGAGGGAACCATCTTCGGCCATCCCCAACAATATTACACGTCATTTATCGAGGCAAATCCTTCCGTGGTATCACGTTTTGAGACACGGCCTTCCTTGGATGATCACCGCATTCCCCAAGGCTATGAAGTTCGTTTCGACGTAGTCGGATTCTATGGGGATAACTTTACCCGTCTCTCGCTCAATGATTTCTCCACGGAGAATGTCTCCATATCATCACGAAACGATCGATTCCGTATTCGGCGGGGACGAGACGCCTACGGGAACAGAATCATTACCATGAGCCCCCGCAGTGCAGGTGCAGATACATTGGAGATAGCCTTTCGTGAAGGCATGGGGCTTACCCTCGGTCCCGATGTCGCAGACACCATGACAATACCCCTTGAAGTACTGGATGTAGCCGTTGACTCCTTGGATGTCCGCCCCGCTTCGCGGATTCGTAATAACCGTATAGAAAATAGTGGCCAAACACAGTTTATCTGCCATGCCTATACTCCAGAGGGCGAATCTGTTCGTATTACCCCCAACTGGGAAGTATCTCCGGATTCAGCAGGAACCATCGATGTTTCGGGAATCTTTACACCGGCACGAAACTTCTCTGGTCCCGTACATATTTCAGCCGCTCTTACGGGGGATAAGGTTGCCACATACACCCATGATGACCAACCGCTTCTGGTACGCCACTCCGTCCGCCCGCAGAAACAAACCATTACAGATTTCCGAAACGTCTTTGTAGATATTCCAGCACAGAGTCTGCGCAGCGGTGATAATAGTCGATTAACGATCAGTCATTTTACCTCAGGAAACAAAATAAAAACAGATATTCCCGAACGGGGCGTGTCCCGGGCATCCGGCGTATATACCCTGCGACGTAGCGGCGATCGGTTTAATCGAGACAGCGTAGAAACAGATGATGGAACGTACATACCCGAAGAGGAAGTCTATCTGAGGGTACGCGTCCCCGAAAAATATCGTAGCAAAATAGATGAGGATGGTGAAAACATCTCCCTTGCAGTATGGGACGAAGACTCTTTGGGATGGGCTCACCCGTGGCGCGACAATGCCGATGGCAATGACAACATAAGTTATCACTTTGTCTCTGAGGGAATCGAATACTCGCCTCATACCCAAGAACTCACCGTACCCGTGGGAAAAATACTCAACCGGGTTGACACCTTGCGCTTCGCCGTAGCCTATGAAAATCAAGAGAGTATCAGTGCTTCCGTAGACGTTCTACCCAATCCCTTTTCCCCCTTTGTTCCGAACGGAAATCGGGATCTCATGGGAGCACACCGACAAATAGAAGGTACAAGCATCACGGTACATCCCATGAACAGTTCAACCAGATCAAGCATCACCGTCACCATGGAAATATTTTCTGTTCTTGGTGACAAGGTCTGGGAGGCAGAATACCATGGGGTTTCACCGGGTGATCCCCTGCGGGTCATTTGGGATGGAAGAACTCGCATTAACAAACGGGAAAGCCTCAACCCGCAAAATGAAGAACAAACCCTTTATTTACGCGGAGACTCTCTCTGTAGAAACGGACGATACTTTCTCGTAGTAACCATGGATGACGGCAGTGAAATAAAACGATACCGACAGGAAATAATCCTTTTTAAATAGGACGTGGAGGCAGGAGTGAATACCCCTTACAAATACACAGCATACATTTTTTTCATTCTCGTACTGGGTGCACACATATATGCTGCTCCAGCCACGCGAATCGGTGTATTAACCCCCTCAACCAACGTGGAAGAGGGCGCTTTTGGTGACAGCACCGCGCATATTATGCGTGACGTGTTTCATGAGATGGCGGGATATGACGTGTTTCTTGAGCCGCGAATGCGGCGCGAGTATGCCGTTATTGACGGTGATTTCCCAACATACTGTCGAAATCCCCGCTGTGCCGCCGCCTTGGGACGCATGTTTCGTCTCAATCGGGTCATATACGGACGGGTTGATCGCAATGATGACCGGTACGCCGTAGAACTGGTTTCCATCGATGTCACCCAAGAGTATATATCCGCTGAATGCGCCATCGAAGGACAGCCGGATATGTCCCTGGAAGAGGTTATCGAGGAAGCCCTGCATCTATTGACACATCGAAACGACACCCCCCTCTCTCTCCGCTCGTCTCGCTACTATGGAGAGGCCGTGGATAACCGTGCTGCCATGGGTATATCCTCTGCCTCCTATACTGCTTTGGGAGCATTCTGGGGAATACTTTCCAACGATCGACACAGCACAAACCTCTACGACCTCGTTGATTCGGAGGATCTCAGCGGACTCAATGCGCTGTCCAAGGATATTCCAACCTCTGCCCGGGCAAAGGCGCTGGGGAATAGCTATGTCGCTGCATCAAAAGATGCGTACGGAGCATTTTATAATCCCGCAGGAATATCTTGGATTTCTGGTCCGGAAGCCGCCGTGGCATATCAATCCCGCTTCGGGGCGGTACACAATGTATCCGCTGCTTTTGTACAGAAAGCAACTCGGGAAATCGGCTGGGGGCATACCTTGCAATACAGCGGTGCACCGGACAGTTATCTGCGTGAGATCTATTTTGGAACACTCTTTTCCTACAAATTCAACGAACTCTTTGACCTGCTCCGCCCCATATCCTTGGGTGCAAAACTCCACCTTGCCTCTCTTGAAACCACGGGGGGAATCGGAAACAACGCCATAGAAGGAAGCGGTTTTGGTATGGGCCTTGACATTGGGGGCATGGCGGAACTCTCCGACCGAATTGACTTCGGCTTTGTCTTTTACAATGTTCCCTATGTGACAAATTACAACAGCTCCACCAGAGGGGGAGTTACCTATTGGGAACCACAGGCCCCCGTTGTGAAACTAGGGGGTACTTTTGATGTCCGATATGGTACAATGTTTATTGCAGAGGGGCAAATGCCACTCCATGATGATCAGTCTTGGCGTATGTCCGGAGGGGTAGAGCAACGCATATTTCAATATGTCATGACACGTTTAGGCGCATATCGAAATATCCAGGAATCGGGGGAAAGCCCGTGGCATTGGACCATGGGTATCGGGGTAGATATCCCCATCCGAGAAAAAACAATCCGCGGCGATTTTTCCTATGAGCTCAATACAAGTCGCACCATGCGTGATGTCTGGGATTTTTCCATACTCCTGGAGCTTTAGGAAAAAAGGATCTCCCCTGCACAAAGAGTACGCTGTGTCCCCGTACTGGTACGATACAGAAGCTCTCCGTGAGGAGAAAGACCTTCAATAAGCCCCCGTTCTTGAACATCTTCCCCCCGGCTAATCCACTGATATGTACCAACATAGGCCAAGCACCTGTTCAGCTGTTTCATAACAGAGGAAAGATCTTTTCCTTGAGCAAGGAGCTCCACTTCCTGTGTAAAGTCACCCATAATAGCCCGTAAAAGGGCTTCTCGGGATACACCATCCACGCCTTCTGCAACAAGAGAAGTTGTGGTACATCGCTCCAGCACCCGTGGCGAACCACCGACATTTATCCCAAGACCACAGATTAAATACTGTTGATTTTGAGAAAAAACGCCTTCAATAAGAATGCCACAGATTTTTTTACCCGTACACAAAACGTCATTGGGCCATTTAATCTCTGTATCCACCCCATATCCCGCCAGCACCCGATGCACAGAGAGAGCGAGCATCTGTGTCATATTTGCCGTATATTGAGAAATATTTCGGGGGAGAAGATATAGAAAAGAAGCGGTGAGATCTTTCCCTGGTTCACTCATCCAGGAACGGCCGGCCCGTCCCCGCCCGGCACTTTGAGAATCTGCCATGAGGGCAAAGCCGTGGGGCAGAGTCTTAAAATGGTTCTTGAGATATTCATTTGTGGAAGTAACTGTGGCAACTCTTTTAAGTACAATGCTGTTTTTTCTACCAGATATCATATATATTTTCTATATTTTGAATACGAAATATGAATAAAATACAGCATTGGACCGTGGAATGACGAAGAATTCCCTGAGAGAATCTACATCCTCCCGTATACCGGGAAAGATGACACACAAACGCTGGGAATCCTGCGGTTTCATCAGTCTCCTTATTTTTACGTGTATCTCACTGTTCTACCAGTACGGAACCCGAGAATACTCCGTACTCCCCCTCCGTGATGAGAATCACGTCTATATTCAAGTTGACCAAAACAGTGAAGAGTCACCGGGAAACAGTGTCGTAAAAAACCTGCAGGTAGAAGACTCTCTCACTTCCTACTCCTTTCGCTTAGGCGACAAACTCCCCTACCCCTATGCAGGAATCGGGATTAATTTTTACGACACCACGGCTGTTTCTCCCGATGGTCTTGACCTTTCCTCATATGACTATGTAGAACTGGAAATTGCTGCCTCTGTGGATATGCTCATTCTCGGTTTCACCTCCTATGTAGAGGGTTTTACCCATATGGACTCATCCATGAGCTGGCGTGTGTATGAGTCACTCCTGGGCGTCTCCGATACCTTTACAACCTACACCATTGACCTCCGTTCATTTACAACCCCCTCGTGGTGGTATAACCTCAATGCGGTAACAAAAGATCGATTTCCCGATAAAAGCCATGGGAACATCCTTAGTTTTATCATTGAAAATAATCATTATGAAGAATTTTCACAGGAGTTCTCTAAGGTAAAAATACGGCGCATTACCTTTGTACGGGATACCCTCTTGACGGTAATCCTGCACATTTCTGCCCTGCTTCTCATCTGCGGTGCCTGGGTGGGCAGACTCTTTTTTCGCCCCTCTAGCACAACCCCGGTCATTATACCCTATCAAGAGTTGGAAATTAGCAGCTATGAAGATGAGGATTTGCAAAAGGTAGAAACCTTTATTGCAAATAATTACACCAATCAAGACCTCCTTGTGCGGGATGTAAGCAGCTCCACAGGAGTAACCCAAGCAAAAATCCAAACGGTCTTACGGAAGAAATTTGATATGACCTTCCGGCAATATTTAAATAAGATTCGTATTCACGAGGCAAAGCGATTACTCCGCGAAACGGATCGACAAGTAACCGATATAGCCTTTCGCGTCGGCTATCGTAATGTGAGCCATTTTAACAGGATATTTAAAGAAAAAGAGGGCGTAAGCCCGAATAAATACAGGAAACAACAATAACTTTTCTAGAGGCTGGTTGTAATGAGTCTTTCTGCCGGAATTGTCGGACTTCCCAATGTCGGAAAATCCACCATATTCAATGCTATTTCATCGGGAAAAGCAGAAGCGGCCAACTACCCCTTCTGTACCATTGATCCAAACACCGGGATTGTCGCCGTACCGGATCCACGCCTGACCGAAATTGCAGATCTGGTAGCTCCCCAAAAAGTGATACCGGCCTACCTCGAACTTGTTGACATTGCCGGTTTGGTAAAAGGGGCATCACGGGGTGAAGGACTGGGGAACCAATTTCTGGGCCACATAAAAAGTGTTGATGCCATTGTGCATGTAGTGCGCTGCTTTGATACGACAGATATTACTCATGTGGACGGCTCCATAGATCCTCAGCGGGATGTGGAAATTATTGATATGGAGCTTGTCTTAAAAGATATGGAGACCGTGGAAAAAGCCCTGCCCCGCGTGGAAAAACGGGTAAAATCCGGTGATAAGCTGGCCAAACAACAAACCGAAACCCTCCGGGCCGCCTTACGCCACCTTGAAGAAGGAACCCCCTTAAGACGGGCAGCCCTTGAAGATCGCGGCGACGTGCTCCAGGAACTTCACCTCATCTCGGCAAAACAGGTGCTATACGTGGCAAATGTCGATGAGGAAACCCTCCTTGAAGACAACGCCCATGTACAAAAACTCCGTGAGATTGCCCATGCAGATGAGGCCCTCTGCCTTACACTCTGCGGAAAAATTGAAGAGGAGTTGGCAGAACTCGAACAGGAAGAGCAGGAAGAGTTTCTCCAATCCCTTGGCATTTCAGAGCCGGGGCTGCATCGACTGGCACGAGAAATTTATGCGCTCCTTGGGCTGCACACCTACTTCACAGCGGGGGAAAAAGAGGTTCGTGCGTGGACAATTCCTGCAAAGGCCCTCGCTCCTGAAGCAGCTGGAGTTATTCACACAGATTTTCAAAAAGGCTTCATTAAGGCACGAGTGTACACCCTGGAAGATTTACGGCAATATAAGACAGAAGCAGCCTTGAAAGAAGCAGGGAAAATACGACAGGAAGGCAAAGAGTACACTGTCCAAGACGGTGATATTATGGAGTTTCTTTTTAATGTATAGCTTGAAATTGAGAACCTATGAAAACCTTTAGACAATTATTCTGGAAGATAAACCGCTGGGGAGTACGGCTTGTGTTGCGTCGTAAGTTTAATGTGCGACTTCACGAGTCTGCCGACCCTTTGCCAAAAGCCCCCTACGTTGTTATTTCAAACCATGCTAATTTTTTTGATCCGTGGATAGTGGGCCATTACACCACGGAACCTATAGCAATCATGATGAATGAATTTGGGTTTAAGGCTTCGGCCATGACCCGATGGTATCTGCGCAACGTTGGCTGTTTTAGTAAAAAGAAAGGCCAGTCCGACGCACAGTCGGTAAAACGTGCCATGAAAAGTCTTCGTGCCGGCTACACCCTCCTGGTATTTCCCGAAGGACAGGCATCATGGTCAGGAAAAACCCAACCAATCTATCCCGGTATAGAACGCATTACGAAAAAAGTTAAGGCCCCCCTTGTTCTCTATCGACTACGGGGAAATTTTGTTTCGAAACCATGGTGGAGCACCGGACCAGCACGAAAAGGGGAGATTACGGTGTTTCGAAAAGTAATCTCAGCGCAGGAAGTAACGGAGCGTACCGCTGATGAATTGCGTCAGGAAATATGCTCTTTCATACAGCATAACGATGTAAAAGCCTGTGCAGATGTTTCCTTTTCCGGTACAGACATCACGGCAGGTATGGAGATGGTTCTCTGGTATTGCCCCCACTGCCACTCCCGCAATACCCTCAAGATGGATAAAAACACCGTACGATGTGACACATGTGGGACGGAAAAGGTATTTACCCCAAATTTACAGATAGAAGCTCCTGCTCCAAAAGAGCCCAGAGATTTTTATGATTGGTATAAGGCACAAACAGAGCTGGTTCAGCAAGATCTCTCAGCTATCTCGTCAACCCCGGATCGACACCTTATCCATGACTCACACGTTTCCCAGGTAAAGGTTGACTACAAGGGACGTGTGATCATGCTTGATACGGGGGAACTTGATCTCTATGGTAACACCCTGGTGTTTTCCGGCCAAGACGGCGTACAAACCTTTCCTTTGGCCGATCTTTTCCACCCCGTATTTCAGGGAAAAAACATTCTTGAGTTTGATTGTAACAACAGCGATTACCAATTTCGATTTACCCATACCGCCCTCTCCCAATGGCTGTCATACCTCTTGTATCTGAAAGGCTATGGTGACTGGGAGCGTACAGGATATATATTTCAGCAATAGAAGCATGAATAATTAGAAACACAAAATTGTCATACCATGGCAGACGTGTATACGAGGAGCAGAAATTGTGATGGATGGAATGTTTACAGATAGAGTTAAAAAGGTAATGCAGATTGCACGGGAAGAATCTGTGCGTCTGGGAAATGATTATGTTGGAACGGAACATCTTTTACTGGGAGTAATCAAGGAAGGAGACGGCGTTGCCGTGGCAATCCTTAAATCCTTAAAAGTGGAGATTGCTGATATCGCCCGGGATATTGAAGAAAGTCTGAAATCTACAGGCGGAATGATGACCATCGGGCAGATGCTCCCCTTTACCCCCCGTGCAAAGAAAGTCCTTGAGAATGCTGCCGTTGAGGCACGAAACATGTCTCATAAATATGTCGGTACAGAGCATTTACTCTTGGCCCTCATAAAAGATACGGAATCTTCTGCTTCCGCAACCCTTACGGCAAAAAATGTCACCTATGATGTGGTAAAAATGGAAATTGCGGAAGTACTGAAGGATACCCAAAGTACTGGCGGGGCTAAAAGCAGCAGCCCACGGAAAAGCAAAACCCCCTTCCTTGATAAGTTTGGGCGAAACTTAAATCAAGCAGCAAAGGAAGGACGCCTTGATCCGGTGATCGGGCGAAAAAAAGAGATCGAGCGTATCATACAAATACTCTCGCGACGAAAAAAGAACAATCCTCTCCTCATTGGTGAACCCGGCATTGGGAAAACTGCCATTGTGGAAGGACTGGCACAAAAAATTATCGACAAGGACATTCCTGAAGCCCTGGAAGAAAAGATTGTCTTTAGCCTTGATATGGCATCCATTGTGGCAGGAACCAAATACCGTGGACAATTTGAAGAACGGGTAAAATCGCTCATAACAGAATTGACTCGTAATAGCCATGTGATTATCTTCATTGACGAAATCCACACAATTGTTGGAGCCGGGGGATCTGAGGGAAGTCTTGACGCATCAAACATCTTTAAGCCGGCCTTGGCACGGGGGGAAATACAGTGTGTTGGAGCAACCACCCTCGATGAATATCGTAACTCCATTGAGTCTGACGGCGCCTTGGATCGTCGCTTTCAATCCATCATGGTGGATCCTCCCTCGGCAGAAGAAACCGTCCATATACTGAAGGGGCTCCAAAAGAAATATGAAGAGCATCACAAGGTAACATACACCGAGAAGGCCATTCTCGCGGCGGTACGCATGTCAGACCGCTATATATCTGACCGGTTCCTGCCTGATAAGGCGATTGATATGATCGATGAATCGGGGGCTCGGAAGCGTCTTTCCAGCATGGAAATTCCTCCGGAAATCAGAAAAATTGAGATTGATATTGATGCAACAATTCGCGATAAAGAAAAATCTGTGTCGGAACAGAATTTTGAGGAGGCTGCACGCCTTCGTGACCGACAGGATGAATTAAAAGAGCAGTTAGAGCAAAAGAAAATAGAGTGGCGATCGCAGGTTGCTGAAACCCGCTTTACTGTTGATGAGGAAGTCATTGCCGAGGTTATCGCCTCCATCACGGGAGTGCCCGTATCCAGCCTCAAAGAAGAAGAGTCACAGCGCCTTCTGCACCTTGAGGAACATCTGGGAGAACACGTTATTGGCCAAGGCGAGGCCTTGAACGCCGTGGCTCGCTCCATACGACGGTCACGGGCAGGACTACACAACATTAATCGCCCCATTGCCTCCTTTATCTTTCTTGGGCCCACGGGGGTGGGAAAAACAGAGCTTGCAAAACAGCTTGCCTTCGAGTTGTTCGATTCTGAAGAAGCCCTTATTCGTATTGATATGTCTGAATACATGGAGAAGTTTGCCGCATCACGCCTTGTTGGAGCACCTCCGGGGTACGTGGGATATGAGGAAGGGGGCCAACTCACGGAAAAGGTTCGGAAAAAGCCCTACTCTGTGATTCTCTTTGACGAGATTGAAAAGGCACACCCCGATGTGTTTAACATTCTTTTGCAAATCCTTGATGATGGTGTTGCCACAGACTCATACGGAAGAACGATTAATTTTAAAAACGCCATTATTATTATGACCTCCAACGCCGGAACTCGCGGCGCTTCGAAGGGACAGCTGGGATTTACCTCTGGGGGGAATGAATCTGAGTATGAGGTTATGAAGTCCAAGGTGATGGATCAGCTGAAGAAAATCTTCACGCCTGAATTCCTCAACCGTGTTGACGAAACAATAGTATTTCGTCCCCTTGGGCGGGAAGTTCTTTCACAAATTGTCGAAAACAAACTTGCTGAAGTGGAAGAACGGCTGGAAGAACGCGATATCTACGTCTCCTTTACAGAATCAGTTCGAGAGTTTATTCTCGATCGCGGTTTTGATCGTGAACAGGGGGCTCGACCTATTCAACGAGCCATACAGCGGAATATTGAAGATATCCTTGCAGAAGAGTTCTTGAAGGGCTATTACGGGGAAAACGACAAGATAGAAGTATACATGGATAATGAAACAATCCGCATAGAAAATAAGGACGCCTATAAAGAAGGGGCTCTAAACGATTCTGAGGATGATCACTCCTATACTGAAAATACGGAGTAATAAGTGACGATTCTTCTCCGTACTCTTTAAGGAAGAGGTACTGCAAATGAAGTATTATGCGATCATTTTAAGTGTGTTTTTTTTCTTAGTTGCCTGTGCAGATCAGGGAAGCGAGTCGGAACGTGCTGAAAAACGTGCGCCTGAACAGGCTGATACTGTTGCCCGTGAGCCATCCCGTGATTCCCTCGAAGCGGCACGTATGCGTGCCGTAACACGGCAGGATTCTTTGCGAAGAGCTTCCGACTCGGTCAATCAGTATTACTCTCCCTTTCAGACATTTCATACGCATCTGGGAGCAGATGTAGATCCTGCCAAGCAGGCGCACCAGGACCGGGATGAGATAATTAATCGCAGAAGAAGAGATGCGGAGACCCGTGATAGAAATAGAGCGTCATACCGCTCCATGATGCGTCAGAGACGAGAGTTTGAAGAGAGTCAAGGCTTACGCTAAGTTCCGAGCCGTCCCCTTCTCTGCTTTGGGGGCGATACTCTTTTTTCTCTGTGGCTTTCCTGCAGCAGCGATCCGCATGCCCCCCTTTTCGCGGTTCACTTTATTGACGTTGGACAGGGCGATGCTATTTTGGTTACAACGAACAATCACGCCATCTTGGTTGATGCTGGCCCACCCACCATGGGAGACTCCCTTGTACGGTATCTCCGGCGGCACTCTGTTTCCCACCTTGATTTTGTTATTGCAACCCATCCTCATGCCGATCACATTGGTGGCTTGTCAACCCTTTTTGCAGAAAAATCCGTCGATACTCTTCTCTGTGCATACCATCCCCATACAACCCAGACCTATGAAAACTACGTAGCTGCAGCAAAACATGCGCATATCCCCCGTGTTGCCGCCAGGAGAGGGGATTCCTACCACCGTGAAAATCTACACATAGAAATCCTTCACCCCGATACCCTGTGGGGATCGCTCAACAATGGAAGTGTGGTAGCACGCCTCAGCATAGGAGCCCATACCATGCTCCTCACGGGTGATGCTGAAAAGGAGGTAGAAGAAGAACTACTCAAGCACACCCCTGATGCCTTGTATGCACCAGTGCTTAAAGTGGGGCACCACGGTTCAAACTCTTCTTCTACCCATGAGTTTCTTGCCGCAGTAGCCCCGAGAATCGCCCTGATCCAATGTGGCAAAAACTCTCCCTATGGTCATCCCCACCCCAGAGCCCTTCGCCGCATCCATGCAACAGGGGCAGATATATTCTCTACCGCACAGCACGGCTCGATTCGCCTCAAAGGGGTACCCCATAATCGCTGGCGCCTCATCCCAGAACATCCGTATCCCCCCTTGGAGCCACTCCCATGACGCCAGAAGAACTACAAAGCAAAATTTATACATACTACGACACCTTTGGCCGGCACGACCTTCCCTGGAGAGTGGAACGCTCTCCCTTTACGGCATTTCTTTCAGAAGTGATGTTGCAACAGACGCAAGTTCCCCGGGTGTGTGAAAAATTTCATCTTTTTCGGAACCGCTTTGCCTCCTTTGCAGAGCTTGCCGCCGCCCCACAAGGAGAAATTGTAACGCTCTGGCAAGGGCTTGGGTATAATCGGCGGGCCCTCTTTCTCCACAGGGCCGCCCAGAGAATTACGACGACCTTCGGTGGTGCTCTTCCAACAGAGGACTCAGACCTTCGCTCTCTACCCGGAATAGGGCCCGCCACAGCCGCATCACTGCAGGTATACGCCCATAACCGTCCCGTGGCATTTATTGAAACAAATGTCCGGGCCGTGTTTATACACCACTTTTTTCCCGGTAAGACAAGCATCTCCGATGAGACGCTTCATCCGCTGGTAGCAGACTGTCTTGACAAAACAAACCCCTACCGCTGGTATTCAGCCCTCATGGACTATGGAACAATGCTAAAACGAACAGAGAAAAACCCCGCACGGAACAGTGCTCACCACGTTCGTCAAAGCCCCTTTGCAGGGTCACGGAGAGCGGTGCGCGGGGCGATTTTGCGAGAAATAAGCCGTGCCGGAGAAAAGGGATGCTCCGTGGAGACCCTCACATCCCTTGTGGAAGACCCCCGCAGAGATGCCGTCCTACAGCAACTCTGCGACGAAGGGTTTATTTCCCGCAAGAAGAACCACTACTCCCTGTCGGACTAATACACCCAGTTTGTTTTGTTATCTGAGACGTGGTGTTTCCAAGGACCGGGAGGAACATCTTCTTCTCGCACAAACTGCCAGTCAACCGTATCATTTATCCCACCCCATTGGTCGAAAAAATCCTGCTCAACTCCCATTTTCAACCAAACAGACGGGCTTATATCTATGCCGGCATAGGGCGATACATCCATGCCGCTGCCCTCTTCATTACGGGGACGGGCAGAGCCAAAGACATAGGCAGTATCATCGTAGTGATACGGACCTGCATCAAGCCATTGGGCATAGACCCACTCTCCTCCTTGATAGCGAATACGAACCCACCGCCCCTTCACCATTGATTTTCCTGACCAGTTTTCTGCCTCTTTCCACGGTATGGCATGGGCGCTTTCTTTTCGAAGTGCCCACTCATCGGTATCAAAAATAGGTGCCATGGCACGGGTAAAAACACTTTGACGGCCAAGCCATTTATTATGAGCATGATAGTACTCACTCTGCAGTGAAGCAACGGCATCCATATGTTGCGGATTGCTTCCGTCAAAAACAACACTATCATAATCGTTATAGGGCAAGGCGATATAATAGGGGTTTTCACGACCAGTAAACCGGGCATCTTGAGGGATGAAATCGCCATCACGGGGAATTTGCGGTGCATCTTCAAGGCCAAAATTATCTCCCCACTCAGTGTCCCATGCACTGGGCACGTTGGAAATATGGTGATTATCATCTCCTGCCCCTTGACCAACCCAAAAGGTGGAAGCCATGATACCCTGATGCAGATGAAACTGCGATGACACATACAGCGTTACAGCATGTTTCTGCAAGCTTGTCAGAGAAACATATTCGGTATGATACCCCTCTCTCTCCACCTTTAGTATATTCTCCGAAGGGGGGGATGAGCGAAGAGTTGCGGGCTCGCCGGACTGCTCCGCGGCAACGGCCCCTGCTGAGATAGTGGAGACCCGTGACGTCCAACGTTGACTGCCCTGAGAAAGAACCACCGTGTAAACGCCGCGTGCTAGGGAAAAGGAATGGGCCTGAACCTCCCCGGCAGCCCTGCTCTTGCCCGATGCGGTGTATACAGAACGACCATGGGTATCATAGAGAGCAAGGGAGTACTTCCCGGACCGAGGCGGACGAACCTGCACCCCTGCTTCATGGAGAGATACCTCCCCAGCCTGATACCGCGCTGCCCCTTCGGAGATGAGCGAAGAGATGGATCCTTCCAAGACAAACTCCCCATCATGGTTTGTTTCTGTTGTAAGGTCATGCCCTTGCAGAGAAACACGAGCCCCTGCAAGAACCGTCGTAGAATCAGCCGCATCTACCACCCGCCCTGAAAGAGAAACCCCTTGTCCCAAAAGGGAAGAGAAGAACAAAAAAACCGTCATAAGAGCCGTTGTGAATGTGTGCATGTTTACGGAAAAATGCACCATTGAAAATCCTTTTTTGTGTTGTTAGTTCTAAGATAGACCGCAAATATATTTTCCGCTCCTATTTTCGGGAAATATCAAAAACAATGCGTGAAAGGTATACCCCGATGTGGGATATCACCCCGCGCTCTGCATAGATCCACCCTTATCGAAGGTGTAATTTTTTCTGCCGCGATCGAACAGCACCAACAGAACGATCAAGAATACGGGCAATCTCACGCAGACGAAGCTTGCGATCTGTTGCCGCCAAAAGACGCTCATCTTCTTGAGGGGTCCACGGACGATATCGTCGTCCGCCACGTTTTGGCAGAGACAATACGGAGCGCCCCTGCCCTTTTGGTTCCTCCGCGGCACGAATTGCCGAAAGATCCGTACGGTCAGGCATCAAGCGGGAGGGAAGATACAGCACGCCACGGGTTCGTGTGAGAGCAACGTACAGAAGATTTACCTCTTCCCTTAGAGCCTTCTTACTTGCTGGATCACGATGGGGATTTTTCGTTTCCTGGTAAAACTGCTCTTCTGTCATAAAATCATCGGCAAGCTCCACCACATCATATTCCATGCCCTTACAGCGATGTACCGTAGAGAAGATAAGCTCTGCTTCATCACGGTTTTCCACATGACGGGTATGGAGCACTGAAAGAATGGAAAAGATATCCTTTCCATAGGTTTTTACAATCTCATGAAGCATTAAAAGCTCCATATCAGCGGTCTGCTTGGCATACTCCAAGAGGTCTGAGAGATCTCCCATGGAGCGAATTACCCTATTGCGTATACGCTCACGCTTATCTAACGAGAGATAGAGTACATCATAGAGAGATGCCCCTGCTGCTGCATAAGTATAGGATGTAAGGTTTCCCTCAAAATAAATTTTCTTTTTTTCTTCTACCCGTACCACCGAAGAAATAGCCCGCAACAGCAGTCCGAGGTTGGTTCGGGCGATAACCGCACGTTGCGTCCCCTCAGAAATGTTTCCTGCACCGACAATCTCAACATCTTCCCCCTCTTCCAAGGCATCCTTCCACCGGATAACCTCTCGCGCCAAAGATGCAATTGGCGGGGAAAATCGAAAGCTTGTGGAAAGGCTGTACCGCTCATAGGGAACTTTCTCAAGAGAGTTTACGGCAAAACGCCACCCATAAATCTGCTGATGCGTATCTCCCACAATTACCTTTGTTCCTTCCTGGCGGGTAAATACATCAAGCATGGCCGGCGACGCATCCTGTCCCTCATCAAAAAGGAGATAGTCGTACGGAAGCTGTGGCGCCATGAGTTGAAACTTCTTTAAATAAAAATCATGGGTACAGGGAATCTGTTTTTGATCCATAAGGGCTAAAAAACGACGTGTTGCATACTCTATTTCTGTATAATACCGATCAACAAAGGCACGAGCACGCGGGTCGCTCACGCAGCCACGATAGTCAAGCTCCTGCACCTTACGAGCCGTACTGTTACAAAACCATGCGGAAAACTTCTCCACATGACTTGCAAGGATATGCTCAAAATGAGGACTGCCATTATTTTGCACTGAGAGAATTCGGGATATTTCATGAGGGCGGTATCCATGCACGGCAAGTTCATACCCACCGGGACGAACAACCCAGGCATATGCTAAGGAGTGAGCTGTCTGCACATGAATATTTTCTATTCCCGCTGCGGCAAAACGCTCTTGTGCTTCACGGCGAACGGCAGCGTTAAATGCTATATAGAGTTTTTTGCTCAGGCGAGGACGACGGCGGGCATACTCCACAAGGGTTGTGGTTTTGCCTGAGCCGGCCACGGCATTTATGCAAAGATTCCCCGTTGCCTCTATTATCCGTTGCTGCTGCTTGGTAAACTCCACCACTCCTCCCCAATGTCAGAAACAGAAAAATATATCGGGAGCC
This sequence comes from Chitinivibrio alkaliphilus ACht1, assembly GCF_000474745.1. NCBI lineage: Bacteria > Pseudomonadati > Fibrobacterota > Chitinivibrionia > Chitinivibrionales > Chitinivibrionaceae > Chitinivibrio > Chitinivibrio alkaliphilus. The sequence goes on from NZ_ASJR01000005.1 coordinate 119,026, forward strand.
ACGGGGAAATGAGAGGCCTCCCTTAGAAAAAAGAGCCACCAGCCACTTGGCGTAATTGAAGAGAACGCATGCGGCTTTGATAGAGCGCAGACTCACGCCGCATCTTGGCCGTAATATACTCCATCTGACTTTCCCGAAGAGCAAGAGCATCAACACTGCCACGTTTAAAGGCTTCTGAAAGAAGGGCGAGACTCTCCTCCGCTGCAGCCACGGCCTCTGTTTCAAAGGCTATTTGCTGGCGAGCGGTGTGAAACTCCTGCCAAATACGATGAACTTCTCCCGTAAGCACCTGAACCTGCTCTTCCTGCTCAAGACGGGCACGCTCTTTGCTAGTGGCGGCAGAGTACCGCGCTGTACGGCGTGAAAAACCATCGAGGATGGGCATATCCACCTGTATGGAGGCGGTAAAGCGACCTCCAGAGTTATCTCCCCCCTGCTGTACCGCAGAAGTAGCGGCAGAAAAGGTGGGCCAAAGACGCGCCCGGGCAATTGCCTTCTCGGTGGTACGTATCTGCACTGCAAGGCTCTTGATTTCTGAAGCACGATTATTTTCACGGGCCAGTGAGACCCAGTATTCTGCCGGCTCGGTGACTTCTGGCAGGGTCGTATCCATGGCCACGGAAAGAACAGTATCGGGGGGGCGTCCCATGGCAATATTTAAGGCCATGTGTGCTGTGAGAGAGTCTTGTTGCGCCTGCACATATTGCGCCTTATCACTATTATACCGCACACGCTGGGTGAGCATATCTGTACGGGGAACATTTCCCGCGGCATACTCTTCCGCACGCAGATCTCGATACTCTGCGCTCAGAGAGAGCTGTTGCTCTGCTACGGAAAGGGCCGTTCTTGCATGAAGAAACTCATAGTAACGTGCAGCAACCTCCATGGCAGTCTCCTCTATGGCTTCCCGGGCACGAAGCTCTCGCTGAGTCGATTGCATATCCGTGAGGTCTTGGGAATAAAACATGGCAAAGCCGTCAAAGAGTGTCCAATCAAGATAGAGCCCGGCGCGGCTTCCACGATGTTCTTCCCCGCCATCGGTACGAGAATACTCAACACCGCCCCGCGCAGAGAGTCTGGGTAATACATATCCGGGAATACGCATACGCTCATGCGCAGCCTGATCTTTTTCTAAACGGGCAAGCCCAATCCCATGATTTCGGTGCAGCGCTTCCGCAAGGGCATCTGACAAAGTTAAAGACCCTGCTGAAAGAGAGCTGATCCACACAACCAGAACAAGGGCACGTATCTTATTCATGAAAAAAGACCTCCCGTTCAGCTTCTATTTCACGGACAGCGGGCTCCACGGACTCCTTCGTGGCGTCAGGATGGGAGAGACGGGCAATCCGCCATCGCAGTTTATTAAGTGTTAGAAAAAATACCGGTACTAAAAATAAAATAAAGAGAGAAGAAAAAAGAAGCCCATAGGAGATGGATACTGCCATGGGCACAAGAAACCGAGCCTGACGGCTTGTTTCCAATAGGAGGGGAGCCATGCCGGCAACGGTAGTAAGGGTCGTAAGAAGAATGGGACGCAAGCGTGATTGTCCTGCTTCATAGGTAGCCTCAAATACGGGCATCCCTCGTTTTAAATTTTTGTTTATTCTATCGATAAAGACAATACTATCATTTACAATAACACCGGCCAAGGCAATTCCCCCAAAAATTGAGAAGCGACTAATCATATACCCATGTATATAATGTCCCCACACGGCCCCAAGCATACCAAGGGGGATCATGCACACAATGATGCAGGCTTGTAAGGGCGAACGAAACACCACAACCAAGAGAAGAAATATCCCTAAGAGCGCAAAGGGATAACTTCCCGCAAGGGAATCCATAAAGATACGATTTTGCCGCTCCCGTCCTTCAAAGGAAATCTGCACATCTCCCACGGCAGCTGCCACGGGAGGAATCACCTCACGCTGTAACCGTTCTATCATGGTACTCACCGACGCCTCGGGATCTGTCATGTCAGCCTCCACACGAAGTTCGCGGCGACCATCAAGGTGCTGTATGGCAAGAACTCCCCGCTCTATTCGCACTGTTGCAAGGGTGTGAAGCGGATATACAACGCCATCTTTGCCCCGCAATTCCATGGTCTCAAGATCAGCAAGGGAACTGCGATGTGCATCACCATAGCGCACAAAAAGACGAATCTCATCTTCTCCCCGTTGAAACCGCTGGACCTCATCACCATGAAACGCATGACGAACCTGCGTGGCCAAATCTTGCAGAGTAATCCCCGCTGCATGGGCAAGAGGCAATAGTTCCACCCGTATCTCACGACCTCCCTCCTCATCCGTATCGCCCACATCAGTAAGCTCCGGATACTCCTCCAGCCGTTCCACGAGAAGATCGCGGGTTCGCTGAAGCTGAGCGTGGTCGTTACTGCGTACACTAATTGACACCGCTCGCCCCCATCTACCCGACTGAAAGGAGAGTTCACGACTTCCGGGAATATCTCCCACGGCATCACGGAGGCGCCGCTGAATTTCAAAAGAGGGAATACCACGATGTGGCTCGGGGAGAAATTCGATAAAAAGCGATCCCTCATGAGCACCGGCAGATCGCTGGATACTCTCTATCACCGAACTACTATCGGGACGCTTTCGCCGTATCTCTTCGTTTTTCTGCCAAATACGCTGTTCTACCACGGCAAGAACAGAGTCTGTTACGGCCGTGCGCGTTCCTGTGGGCATGGTTACGCTGAGCGTTGCATCGTCACGAGGAGTATAGGGAAATGCGGAAAACTCCACGTGTTTTCCCTGAATAAGCCCCAGGGTAAGCAGAATATAGGCACCACAGAGGGCCGTTAGGAGCACCTTGTTCTGTAAGGTCCACATAAGAAGCGGGCCGTACACACGCTCTTTTACAAAGGCGTATGCGCAATCAAAATGGCGACGAAGAGCTGACACACGCACCTGTGGTTCAAGCCCTTTCGAGTGCGCTAAATGTGCGGGCAATACAAAAAATGATTCAACAAGGGAAAAAGAGATCGCGCCGATAACAACCAAGGCGAGCTGATAAATGAAACTCCCCATGCGTCCCTGAAGAAAAAAGAAGGGAAGAAACGCAAGAATCGTGGTGAGCACCGCCGTGGTTACGGGAAGGGCCACATCAAGAACCCCCTCAACAGCAGCCTGAAACGGGGGGAGCCCCTCTTCATGTTTTTGATACACACTTTCTGCCACAACAATGGCATCATCCACAAGTATCCCAATCACAATAATCATCCCCATAATAGAAATGACATTAATGGTAATTCCCCATATGTTTGCAATAATAAACATCCCTGCAAAGGAGATGGGTATTCCCACGGCAACCCAAAAGGAAAGGCGTCCGTTTAAAAAGAGTCCAAGCACAAGAAGCACAAGGAAAAACCCAATTACCCCGTTTCGTACAAGAAGACCGATACGCTGTCGCAGGGGCACTGTTGCATCAGAAACCACGGAGAGCGAAACCTCTCCATGACGCTGAGAAAAATCTCCCACCTGATCCCGCACAGCCTGAGCCACAGCAACGATATCTTCGTCAATGGTTTTTTCCACCCGAACCATCAGCGCACGATGACCGTTGTAGTATTGACGGGACGACTCCTCCTCCCATTTTTCTACCACCGAAGCAATATCGTGTACCCGAAGAAGATGGTTTTCATCTGCACGAACCACGATATCGCCAATCTCACGGGCCGTATTTCTTCTTCCATATGCACGAATCATGAGTCGCTCGCGAGGGGTTTGTACCGCCCCACCGGTAATATCAACATTGGCGCGAGACAGGGCGGTGCGGACATCATCAAAGGTAAGATTAAAACGACGAAGCTTTTCCGGAGAAAGTTCTACGGAAATCTCTCGTCGGGGCACCCCCGTAAGAGAGACCTGCGAAACGTCATCATGGAGCAGGAGTTCATCGCGAAACTGTTGGCCACGCTCCTTAATGCTCCATAAATCACCATCACCGTACACTGCCACCATAACCGCCCGGGCACGAAACTGTTGCAACTGTACCACGGGACGCTCAGCCCCTGCAGGAAAGGCAATGCGATCTATGGCAACCCGCACCTCATCGTATACCTCTTGCGGATCATACGCATCGGAGACCTCAATACGCACACTCCCGCTATTTTCACGGGAAGAGGAGGTGGTACGCTCTATGCCGGCAAGACCACGAAGATTATTTTCTATGGGAAGTATGACCGCCTGCTCTATCTCTTCGGGAGAAGTTCCCGCATAGCGCACGGAAATACTGATAGACCGAGCCGGAACTTCCGGAAAAAAGGAGGTGTTCATTTCGGACAAAGAGAATAGCCCAAAGGCCAAGATGGCAAACATAAGCACATTCGCCCATACCGGGTAGATAATACAGGCTTTTATTAAACCTCTCATTGTGCGGCACCTTCCACCATGGTGGGACGAACCCTCATTCCCCGAAGCGCATCGCGTACGGGCTCAACAACAACCGTATCACCGGCAGAGAGCCCCTGGGTGATGTAGACCTGCTCCGTACCTTCATAGGCCAGGGTAACCTCCCGGGCAAGGAGGGCACCATCTACAATACAATACACCCTATTTGAATCCTGTATCGCATCACGGGGAAGCGATACCCCGTAGAGCGGAGTGCCGGAGAGCCGTACAGAAACATACTCCCCCGGATGAACCCCCGCTGATAGCGGGTCTTCAAGGCGAACAAAGAAGGAAAACCCTTGCCGTGTAGGAGAAACGACTGGGGAGATACGTTCGACCCGCCCCTCCGCACGGGTCCCCTTTGGAAGAACGACCTCTGCGGGCATGTCATCCCTCAGAAAGGATCGTTGACGGTGTGACGCGGACAGTTCAACATAGGCGGTATCCGTACGAAGAATCCGTCCAACACGACTATGCCCCCCCACGGACGCCCCCGGTGAAATATCCGCCTCAAGAACCACCCCATCAAAGGGTGCACGATAGGTATGGCGTCGATACCGTAAGAGATTTTTTTGATACTCATAATATAAGCGCGGTATGTCATATCGAATAACAACCATTCGCTCACGGGGCGATTCCATGGCAGGAAGCGGAGGAAGATGAAGCCCCTCAAGTGAACTAAAAAACTCAGCCCACTTCTCATATGCATCGGGAATATCACGACGAATCTCCGGCAGAAGCCGGCTTACTCCATGATGTATCTCTGCCCGGCGGCTCTGAAGGTCATAATAGGTCTCCCGCCCATCAAGCTGATAGAGGATATCCCCAGCGGAAAAACGCTGCCCCGGGCGAAAACGAAACTGCGCATCCCGTACCCGTCCGCCAACCTCTGTGGAAACAGCAATATCCTGTGAAGAGGTTACACGCCCGGAAAAAGAGAGGCTCGGTGCAATACTATCGGGAAACACCTGCTGCGCAAATAGTTGTTGCGTCTGTTCTCGAGGACTTCGTCGCCCCCCCGGCGGTTCGGTATCACTGATCTGTTGATACAGAAAATACGCCCCCAGAAGAAACACAGCTGGAATTCCCCATTTTTTCAATCGCGGTGCAATAGGCATAGGCTTCCCTTTTATATACAATGTCCACGGTGAGTGCCTTAGACGAGTTTCGTCATACCACTGTTACAAAAATATAGATAGAAAAGATATGTTACAGGGTATATTCAAGTACAGACTCGTCCAGAGGATCTTCCCCATGGGACTGACCATACCCGTCTGCGCCCTCCATAATCGTCGTATAAAAACAGGCCGTGGCACTCATGGAATAGGGAATAAGCCAGAGAAGAAAGAGAAATCCCCCGGAGAGAAAGAGTCCCTCCTGCGGCACCTGCGGAGCAACATAGTATCGTGCGAGAAAGAGAAGGGTAAACCAGACCCCGCCCAGAAGAGCTGCGCGAACTATGACCCGAAACTGGAGAAGAAATAAGCGAAATTTCTGTCCAACCATGATGCGTCGACTCTCCCGCAAAACCTCAGAGGGAGACAGATGGGGCGCATCGATAAGAACAAAATAGGCCATGGAGTATGCGTACACGGCAATAAGCCCGGGAACAATAAGCAGCAAAGACCACAGAAGGGTATACATTGTCATAAGTAGATAGGTAAAAAACACACGGTGAAATCGGGTAAACCCCGCAAAGAGGTCGCTCATTTTGCCGTGCGTTCCCCGCATACCACGCAAAAAAAACAGGGAAAGCCCAAAAAGAAGGGGACCTGCCAGTATCCAATCTAAAAGAAGGCTCATCCCAGGAGTAAGAAGAGAGTCGTGAAGGGAAATAAGCATGAGATATATGGCCGTAGCCAAGGCCGACTGCCCCCATCGTCCCTGCAGGGAGGATCGTGTCTGACTCAGAATATGCGAAAGAGAGTATTGTTTCATGTCACCTCAAAGAAAAATTACTGGAGCGTCAAGGGATAGAAATGAATCCCCGCAGTGGTTCGTACCTGTAAAATATATGTCCCTCGACCCAAGGGCGCAGTAAAAAACTCATACTCTCCGGAAACACGCTCCCGTAGAGGCAACTCATGCAGGCGACGCCCCGTAGTTGTGTACACTTGAACAGACTGCACCGTCTCTTCTGAGAAGAGATGAACCGCATCGCTGGTATGACGTACACGCAAGTCACCCTCAGATCCTCCCTCGCTGCGTAAAAAAGGCGGATCGGAAGCATAGGAGAAAGAAAGATCCCCTCGTTTCTCTTCCCCATCACCGACAATACGCACACCCTCTACAGCCCCACGAGAGGTGTAGGAATATTCTACCCTGCGTGTATCCCACCCATCATCACGGGAAACACGCAGGGTTTCACGCACCACATGTCCCCGGGAGTCGTAGTAGGCCCCATACACCCGAAGGGTATCATCACCCTTGAGATCCACATAGGAACGAATCCGTCCCTGAGAGTCATAGGTCAAGGAACGCACCACCACAGAAGAGTCCTTCCTCGGCACAGCAGCCCATTTCCGAACACCCCGGGGAAAGGGGTGCCACGCCTCTTCATAGGAATATTCCCACAGGAGGGAGTGCTCCTGTTCGGGAAGAAAGAGCTCTTCCCGCAAAAGACGAGAGGCCGGAGAAAAAGAACTCTCCATACGCGCCGATTGTCCGTGTACGTTTGACACCTCTGCACACTTAAGGCGACCATTATCAGCGGTGTAACGCACACGCCCGCCCCGGGGAAGCTCCATACGACGGATCTCTCCATCCCTGTCAGAAATAATCCGTCCCGCACCAATATACTCTCCCGAGGGACCAGTAGAAAAAATGGAGGGATCACTGCCGTGTACCGGCCCCCCACTCGTGTCATTCCAGGCTTGTACCGCCCGTGCAAACTCTGGCACAAGGCGACACAACAGCTGTTGTACTGCCATATCGCTGGTGGAATCAGTTCCATATTTAGAAAGGGAATGCAGAAAATCAGCACCGCTTTCATAGCGCCCTGTTGCAACAGCAGCAGTATGAAAATTAGTAAAGAACTCCCCTTGAACCGTCATGGTACAAACAAGAATCGTACCGATAAGTATCTCTATTTTTTTCATATGAGCTCCTTGGAAAAGCTCCTCATTCCGTATAAATCTACTCATTTGATAGAGAAGTACGACAGAATTTCTTATTTTTCTGCAAATTCTTTGCCGCGACGGAACATCCGTAGCCCACTCTCCATAAAAAAAATCCGCCGTGCACAGGCACGACGGACGTATAAATAGGGGGCAGACTGCTCTTAGCGAAGACGCACCTGCCGTGTGAATGCCCGTGTGCCGTCACTGGTCTGAACACGAAGCAGGTAAACACCAGGGGCTACACCCTGCTGACGGAGATCAAGATGCGTATCTCCTCGACGTACGCCTTCATAGGCACGGCGTCCCTGCGGGGTAACCAACTCAACCGTAACAGCCTCATCAAGGCCGATATATAAAACACTTCCCTGCAGCATTAGTGGCGCTCGTGACGACTGCCCCTGAATGATTCCCGTAGATGCCGGATTATAGAGCACCCCAAGGCCAGCTCCCGACGCCCAGGGCTCATCGTTTACCTCTGAAAGTGCAACAAGGCGCACATATGTCCCGGTACGGAGCTCTTCGAAAAGTGCTTCCTGTTTCTCTCCAATATTACGCCACTCTCCCGATACTTCAGGTTCTCCCCACTCCTGACCATCACTGCTTACATATATTTCGTACTCACGAATCCGTCCATTTTCATGATCTGCCCGTGGCTGATAAACCATCCCGGCAATATCATGCGGTTCATGAAGAGAAAGCACGATCTCATGGGGATGAACAGCCTCCTGCCAGTCACTAAACCAGATTGTGGTGGAATCTTCATCAAGCAGGTTCTGGGCAGGTCGCCCATCTCCGTGGGTATCTTCAGAGGAAAAGGATACCAAGTTGAGGGCATCACCGGAACGGGTCTCATACCCATGGGGGGTATATTCTGCCACCACTTCCATATCTTCATCGATGGTGAGTTCTATGTTCTGCGCCGCACCAGAAATATCTCCATCCCACTGGGAAAACTTGTACCCCGGTTCCGGAAACACCGTAAGAGTCACCTCATCACCTGCCACATAGGCATCCCGATAGGGCTCAACCGCGACAAACCCCTGCTCTGAAACAATATTGAGGGTATAGGTTTCCATGGCAGTAAAATGAGCCTCCACGGAGTAATCCTCATCCATAATGAGCGTATAGGGATTCTCACTGCCCGAAATATCTCCATCCCAATGAGAAAACTGATATCCGTACTCCGGCTCCGCCTCAAGAACAACCGTATCTCCTTCGGAAAACCGGTCTCCCTCAGGATTCTGTATAACCTGTCCATGTTCTGCTGTAATGGTCAGATCAAAGAGCTCTGCCCCGTCGCCAATATCGAAGGTCATGAGAGCACCGGCATCACTGAGATTGCGAATTTCCAAGCTGGAGGATACATTTTCATGCCAGTGGGCAGCGGGAGTTGTCTCTGCACTGAAAGCGATATCAGAACGGCCGCTCATGTAGATATTATTGGAATATCCAACCACCGCGGCCAGGGGGTTATTATCCTCAGAACGGGTATTGGAAGCCCCTCGATTTCTGTTAATACGCCACACCTTCATACCACTGCCCGTTGCATGGGACGCCCAGCGCCCACTTCGAGATACATTTTGGATAAAATAAAACTGATTGGCGTCGTGTGAGCTCCGGTAGTAGACCACCTCACTCATGTCGTTTGCTTCCATGGAGAATGTCCCCGATGTAACATCGGTAATATTCACAATCCCATCACTGTCTATCCACCCGTTCTGATAGCGAAACCAGGGATTCATGGGCGCAGGATTTGTGCCCATACCAGAACCCATGAGACAGAGACGCCCCACCCAGTTTCTTTCCCCACTGTAGGGATACAGATCGGGATGACCTAAGAGCATATGCCCATTTTCATGAGCAAAAGTACCAATGTTCGGGCGTTGCCCAATATTGGTTATCTGATACGCTCCAGTGGTATAGGCACCATCGGGCGATGTCCACCCGAGACGACCACTCATATGAGGCCACAATCCGTTTGACCAGCCATGATCAGGGCTCCCCGCATAAAAGAGGTTCACCGCAATAATCTGATTCCCCTCGCGAGAGAGCTTTGAAAAATCAAACCCGTCATAATATAGAGAGTCAAGCAATTCATGAATAAGCTCACGTGCACGCTGCCCATATCCGACGTTAGGATCATCATAGTACGATTTTGGGCGTGATGGACGAATATACTCCGTAACAATATTTTTATAGTTCAGTTTTCCATTGGAGATATCATAAAAGTATTGCCACACAGAACCGTGCGTACCATATTCCTCTCCATTAATAAGATCATACAGATATTCTCGTGAAACCGTTGCCGATTCATCAGAGAAGTCAGCCAAAAGGGTAAGCCCCACCTGATCTCCAACCACTTCTTGTGACGGCGGAGCATCAGCGGGACGTCCGCGTGTATCAACATGCAGCTTTCGTCGATTCTCCAAGGAGCGTCGCTGAACTTCATCTGCATGTAGCTCAAGATGCAGATCTGCACCGGGCGGCGGCACGAGGGTTGTATCGGTATAACGCTCCCCCGGAATAAATTCAGTACTATCATGATTCAACTGGGCGTAGCAGATCCACCCCTCCTCATCACGAATCAAGGTACGGCCATGGAGATCTTCCACGCGCTGATAATACTCATCCCCATTCACAATCACCGGCATGCGAGTTCCGTCAGGTTGACGAAGCTCAAAACGCTCGTTGACATGGGGTGCAGAAAAAAGAAAAGAAATGGAAAAACAGAGTACCAGTACGGTACGTCCCACAATGGACATTTGCATAACCCCTCCCAGGTAGTACAAACAAACAGTACTGTGTAATGTACCCCAAAATGCTGCTTTTTTCTTATTTTTCTCTCTCTGTCTCCAGAAAAGAGATCTCCCTTCTCTCTCTATTCACTACACTCTTGTGCTCCACCATGTATTTTACCACAAAAAGGACAGTTCCATGAATAAAAAGAACCTTTTTCACTCCCCCGGGGAAAAACGCCAGCGCAATAGCACGATATTTTCCTGTATTGGAAGCAAATACAACAGTGCAACACGACTCCTTTCCTTTGGGCAGGACAGAAGATGGAAGAAGTTTTTTGTGGATTCCCTGCCCGATATCGCCCCTAAGGTCGTTCTTGATATTGCTTCGGGAAGCGGCGATATTCTTACACTCCTGCGGAAAAAATATCCTGCAGCGCAGGTCTTGGGCAGTGATCTTACCTTTGCCATGGTTGATGTACCGGAAAACCGTGAAAACACCTGTACCCTCCAGGATATGCAGAACCTTGCCCTGCCGGATGCATCTGTGGATATTCTCACCGGGGGATACGCCCTGAGAAATGCGCCGGATCTTTCTGCCGTTATGGATGAAATATTTCGGGTTCTGCGCCCCGGGGGCGTTGCTGCGTTTCTTGATTTCTCAACGCCAAAAAACCACCTTCATGCAAAAATTAACAGAGCTCTCTTATATATTTGGGGATATCTGTGGAGCCTTATTCTTCACGGCAGAGGAGATATTTATACCTATATTCCCGAAAGCCTGAAAACCTATCCCACGGCACGAGACCTACGGAAAAAATTCTACAAACGCGGGTTTGAAAAGTTTCTCCACAGAAAATTTTTCTTTGGATTTACTGAAATGATTATTGTGGAAAAAAGGGCGAATGAGACAGCTGAGTAAGTGGATTGACACATATAAAAAGAGTATTCTTTTTGTTTGTATATTACTCACCGTTACTGCCATTCCCCGTCTTTTTTTTCTGGAGTATTCCGACAGCCACACCGCCTTTTTCGATACAGATGATCCGGGGTTTCAGGAGTATTCCCGCATTGAAGAACAGTACGGTGCGGATAATACCCTTCTTATTGCCCTAACACCTAAAGAGGGAGATATATTTACTCCGCGCAGTTTTTCTCTTTTTGCATCGCTGCATGACTCCCTTTGCCAGCTGAAGGGATTTATCTCCGCCCAGTCTCCCTATACAACCTACGATGTACGCGCCTCCTTTGGTCGTATTTCCTTTACCCCCCGCTTTGATACTGCATCTCCCACGCAAGCAGATCTTGATTCCCTGCGACCATACTTTCTCTCTGACCCGCTCTTACAAAACCGACTTATTTCTGAAACGGGTACCTATGGCGGTATTTTTGCCCGTTTTGCCCTTGAAGAAACGAAGGGGGCTGCCGCCCTGAGCCGGGATATCGATCTGCTCCTGGAAAATCTCTCCCGGGACTACCCCGACCATACCCTTATGGCTACGGGGGGCGTATTAATTGATAATGCCTTTTTTACGGCAAGTTTCTCCGATGCCAGAATTCGCATTCCCCTTCTCTACGGTACGGTATTTTGTATTCTTCTCTGGTTTACAACCTCCGTAAAGGCAGCGGTGGCCATACTTTCCATACTCCTCTTTCCTTCTGCCTTAGCCCTCTGTATTGCACAGGGACGGGGTATTTTACTCACTGCACCGTCGGCCATGGCTCCCATTATTATTCTTACGGCAGGTCTTGCCGATACAATTCATATGTATGTACGCTACTCCCATCATCTGCGAAAAAAACATCCCCCCGTACAGGCTCTGCAGGAAGCCTTTCAGGATACCCTTATACCCATTACGGTAACCACCCTTACCACCGTGGCGGGGTTTTTACTTCTTCTGTTCAGTGCTGTTCCTCCCTTTCGTGACTTAGGTCTTATTACTGCGGTGGGTATATTTTTTGCCTATCTTTTTTCCCTGTTCTTTTTTCCCGCCCTCATACTTACCTTTTTCCCCTGCAATCAGGCCCGGCAGACAAAAAAACATGATATTTTCGGTGCCTCCCTTGGACGTATTGTGGCACATAATCGGGGAAAATGTATTTTCATACCCCTTAGTATTGTGCTCCTGAGTATACCGGGGCTCTTCCGTATTGAATTTAACGACCGTTTTTACGCCTTTTTTGATGAATCTTACCCCTTTCGAAGGGATACGGAAGAGGTGATGCATCACCTTACGGGGCTTGATTATCTGACCCTCTCCCTTGGTATTACCCCTGACTCCCTTACGGAAAAAGACCTTCACGCCCTTGACTCCTTGGAGCGCTCCTGGAGAAACATGGCGGAAGTTCGTCATATCAGTGGTCCGGCAACGCTATTGCGCCGGGGAATGAATGAGATTTCCGGCACAGACTCCCTTCCCGGCCCGGCCATGGCACGCCGCATGCTTTCCACCTATAAAAGAGAACAAAAAGAGCGTTCTGTACCGCCCTTTATCAGTGCAGGGGGAACACATCTGCGCACAGAGATATTTCTTGATACACTCTCTTCACAGGAAATACGCCTTCTTGAAGAAAATATCCGCCGTGATGTGGAACAGGTTTTTCCCGAAACAGAGTATCTTCTCCATTCCCCTTCCCTGCTTTTTGCTCATCTTTCACGGGATAATCTTTCCTCCATGCTTCGTATTACCGCTGCATCCCTGGGGATTATTTCTCTGGTTCTTTTATTTCTTTCCGGCTCTCTTCATATGGGATTACTGAGTATTATTCCCAATATACTCCCTCCCCTTGCTGCCTTCGGTATCTGGGGCATCGTCTACGGACAGGCGGGGTTGGGGGTTTCCCTGGGAGTGGCCCTGGCCATAGGAATTATAGTGGATGATACGGTACATATTCTCTTTGCACATATGCGGTCCCGAAAAAAGGGACTCAGTAAGAATGATGCCACAGAACATACCCTGCGCCATGTCTCCGATGCGGTGATCCTTACAAGTGGTATTCTTGTGGTGGGGTTTTTATTCCTTGCAACCTCTGGCTTTGAACCCACGGCGCACATGGGAAAAATGACTGTATTGATTATGTTCTGTGCCCTTGGTATAGACCTTTTTCTCTATACTGCCCTTCTTTCGGGCACTCAGAAATAATTATCCCCGATATGCCGTGGTGTATACCCCTTTCACAGCAAAGGCTGAAAGCCCTGCGCCAAAGGCGGTCATAAGACATTCATCACCGCAGGCAGGCTCCTGTGATAAAATACGATCCAGTTCAAAGAGTACCGATGGGGAGGACATATTGCCGTACTCACGGAGTACTTGACGAGATATATCCATGTGGGTCTCTTCAAGGCCCAAACTATTACGTACCTCCGTGAGCACCTTATCTCCACCAGGATGTACCGCCCAATAGGGTATATCCGATGGGGTAGTATCTGTACCGGCCAGAACATCTTCTATAAGGGGGGGTAATTCCTGTGCGATAATGTGGGGAAGCTTTGGATCAAGGCGATTGTGCAGCCGCCCCTTTTTGTAGGTAAACCGAACCTTTTCCCGGTGTTGCGGCAGGTATCGCGAATATATTTTTCCCAGGCGAAACCCTGCTCCTTCACGGGAAAGAACAGCCGCGGCGGCACCATCACCGAAGATTCCGTTGGAGATAATAAGACTCATATCATTGCTCATTTCAAAAGTGGCACTGCAAATCTCCACAGACAGGGAGATCACCACCTGATCATCGGCACAATCGGATAACAAACGCTTTGCCAGATCGATATTCGGCAGGGCACCGCCGCATCCGCTTCCCACAAGATCAAAAAGAGGGATTGTGGGGGGGAGTTCCAGGGCCTCAGCTATATACGTGCTGATACCGGGACAAACATAACCCGTGCAGGTGTTACAAACTATGGCCCCAATATGAGTTTTGTTTTTTCCCGCCTTTTCAAGGGCCGTCTCTATGGCTTTTTTTCCAAGGCCTACGGCCCAGCGCGTAAAGCGTGTCATACGAGCATCGGGATCTTCATTTTTCAGGGTGAGAAGCTCCCCATGGTCTGTAACAGACATGTGCCGTTTTTCAATGGCCGGGTGTTCCAGCACCTGCTGTAATACGGAAAGCCCCCGCCGTGACAGCTCATCCCGATAGTGTTGGGTCATAATTGCCGATGCGTCTTTTTGTGAGAGAAAGAAATCAGGGTTTGCTGTTCCCACATGGGTTATAATAGCCATAGGATCTGTCCTTTGTATCATTTCCTGTACTGCAGTAAAGTATATTATTTTCAGATATAATACGCTAATTTCCACAAAGACGGAGAAAAGAATGACTGTGCCAAATAGAGATACCGTGCAGGAGAAAGTGGTGGAAGCCCTCTGCGAATCACTTGATGTATCAGCAGAAGATATCGACCCCCACACCCGCATTCGTGAAGATCTTTCTGCAGACTCCATAGATATGACAACACTCTTAATGCTCCTTGAAGACACCTTTGATCGTGAAATTTCCAACGAAGAGGCCCAAACCCTTATCACCGTTGAAGACACGGTCTCCTTTATCTGTAAAAAGCTTTCCTGATGGAGCGGGTGGTTGTAACGGGTACGGGGGCCATATCTCCCCTGGGATGTTGCGTTGATGATATGTGGAATGCCCTCTGCAAGGGTACCCCTGCCATAGATACCATTCCTTCATGGTGGAGAAACTATTTTTCCCCGAAAAGCTCTTTCTGGGCTCCCCTCCCACCCCTTGATCCTTCTGCAGCAGGGGTTTCACGGGTTGAATCAATGAAGCTTGACCGCACTGCAGTGTTGGGTATTATGGCCGCCGTGGAAGCCCTCAGGCAGGCAAATATCGAAATAGTTCTTCAGGATAAACGGAAAAAGACCCACACCCTGCAGGGTATTGATCCCCACCGGGCCGGGGTGTGTATGGGAACCGGTGTGGGAGGTGCCTGCTCACTGGTAGAGTCTCAGGCACACCACATTACCACCCCTGTCCATGAACAACTTGCCTCCATGGATGAAGAGGCCCGCACCCACACAGAATCTCTTCTGCAGGCTCCCGCCCGGTTTAACCCCTTTGTTGTGTCCATGATTATGCCCAATGCCATTGCGGCACAACTGGGGATTCGTTTCGGCCTGAAGGGGAAAAACAGTACCAATTCCACCGCCTGTGCATCGGGAACCTTTGCCCTTGGTTCAGCTTTTCAAGCTATTCAGAGGGGAGAAATGGATTTTGCCCTGGCCGGGGGGGTGGAATTTCTGGGGGACCCCTACGGCGGTATATTTCGCGGCTTCGATACGGCGGGAACCCTTACGGATATTCCTCAAAAAGAGCGGGCAAACCGCCCCTTTGATTCAGATCGCCGTGGTTTTTTGTTTAGT
The DNA here is from genome assembly GCF_000474745.1 of Chitinivibrio alkaliphilus ACht1. NCBI lineage: Bacteria > Pseudomonadati > Fibrobacterota > Chitinivibrionia > Chitinivibrionales > Chitinivibrionaceae > Chitinivibrio > Chitinivibrio alkaliphilus. Next base: position 134,652 of record NZ_ASJR01000005.1, read on the forward strand.
GAAGGGGGGTGTGGCATGCTGGTGCTGGAGAGCCTCTCCCATGCAGAAAAACGGGGTGCCCCCATTCTTTGTGAAATTTCAGGATTTTCTCACAGTTATGATGCCCATAATATCATGATGATTGACAAAGAAGGAACTGAGATTACCCGTATGCTCACGGACCTTCTTGCCATGAGCAACCGTTCTCCCCAGGATATTACCTACATCAATGCCCACGGCACGGGAACGCACCTCAATGATGCCGTTGAAGCCCGTGTTATCTCTCAACTATTCGGCCGGAATGCGGCGGTAAACTCCACCAAATCATATATGGGACATACCATTGGCGCAGCGGGAGCCCTTGAGGCAATTGTTACCGTATTGAGTATTCGCCATGCCACTATCCACGCTTCTCATAACGCAGAGAGTGTCTCCGATGATATTGATATTGTGCAGAAATGTCGCCATATCCCGGTAGACCACGCCATATCACAATCCTTTGCCTTTGGTGGAAATAACGGCGCCTTGCTTTTTTCACGGCGGTGAAAGCCTCGCAGCTACACCTGAAAGATATCTCGACAGAGGCGCTGTACCTCACGAAAATTAACCTTGCCACTTGCCATTAGGGGGAGCTCTTCCATGAACACGAACTCCGATGGAACCGCAATAGCAGGCAGGGTGTGGCGGAGCTGACGCCGTATTTTCTTGTCATTCACCACTTCCGTGACGGCGGCAACAATGCGCGCGCCCTTCTTCCTATCAGGAATATCAACCACACAGCAGGCTCCCTCTTCCGGAAGAAGCGTACTCAGGGCATGTTCCACTGACACAAGGGAGACCATTTCAGCACCAATTTTAACAAATCGCTTCAACCGTCCCTTATGCCACAAAAACCCCTCTTTATCAAGCACTCCCAGATCACCTGTGTTATACCAGCCCTGATGTATACGCAGGGCCGTTTCTTCATAATTGTTATAGTAGCCTTTCATGACAAGATCACCGCGAACAAGAATCTTCCCCTGTTTTCCCGGAGGACATTCCTCATGGGTATCAATATCTACAATTTTCACTTCCACCGAAGGCAGGGGTTTCCCAATAGAACCGGCCTTATGCTCCTCCAGGGTATTTACCGAAATCACCGGGCTTGTTTCGGTGGTCCCGTATCCTTCCAGAAGGGTGAGACCAAAGCGTTCCTGATACTCTTTCATCAAGGCGGTGGAAAGGCTGTCTCCTCCGGACATGGCAACGCGAACCGTGGAGAAAGAATCTTTTTCTGCCTGGCGCGCATAGCCCATAAAGAAGGTTGGGGTAGCAGCAATCACCGTTGCCCCATAGGCCGAGATATCCTGCACAATGGATCGATAGGCCAGGGGGTTTGGCTCTGCCACAAGATGACACCCGTGTAATAGGGGAAGCCAGAAATTTGTGGTAAGTCCATAGACATGAAAGTACGGGAGAAGTGACATGAACACATCCTCCTGGCGTATTTCAAAGCATTGGGTAATATCGGCGATATTGCTCAGAATATTACGATGGCTTAACTGCACCGCCTTTGGCTCTTTTTCGCTCCCGCTGGTAAAGAGAATGCACGCCGTATCATCGGGCTTGGAGGAGGCTGAAAAAAAACCGGCAAATTTCTTTTTAATCACCCCAACAACCTTTTGGGTAGAGGTTACAGACTTGACAATATCCTCCACAAAGAGCATTCCCTCCAGGGGCTCTTCGTCCAACTTTTGCAGGAGGGTTCTCGATGAAATAATCGTGGTAAAGCCGCACACCTCTCGTGCGTAGGTGCAGTTTCGTGCAACCCCGGTTGAGTAGTTGAGCATCACAGGAATCTTACCCGCCATGAGCACCGCAAGGGTGGCAATAATGCCCCCCGCAGAAGAGGGCATAAGGATACCGACAAAGGAGTCCTGTGTACTGTGTCGAATTCGATCGCTAAAAATACATGATGCGGTCAGAAGCCGATCATAGGTGTATTCCTGGTTGGTACCCCGATCATACACCGCAAGGGCATCTTTTTTTTGGCGTGCCGTTTCAATGAATACTTCGTGGAGTGTCTTCATACATACCTCTTTCATGAAATAGTGTTCGGGGGATACCCTGTATTCGTTTTAGTGTGGTACAGATGTCATCCCCCTATGCATATAAGATGAATA